>JABFSB010000576.1 GCA_013140875.1 Acidobacteriota bacterium | reverse complement strand
TTTCCGTAGACTTCGGACGTGCTGGGAATCAAGACGTGCTTACGGTAACGCGAACAGAACTTCAAAATAACATCGGTGCCGTGAAAGATCGTTTCGATCGTCTTCACCGGCTGTTCCATGATCAGCCGGACGCCGACCGCGCTTGCCATGTGGTAAACGTGGTCCGTTTCGCGGACCAGTTCTTCCATCAATTTGTCGTTCAGGACCGTGTCGATGATCAGCCGGAAATTTTTGTTTCCTTCAAGATGTTCGACGTTCGAATATTTACCGGTCGAAAGGTCGTCGATAACGGTGATCTCATGGCCTTCCGCGATCAACTTGTCGGTCAAGTGGCTGCCGACAAAACCGGCACCGCCCGTAATGAGAATTTTCATAGGTTAGGAAGGCAAACTGCGTTTTTGCCAAAAGCTAGGCTAACAGCCGGCGTCGTTGAATTCAAAGCCGCAAGCGGAAGTAATCGACGGTTCGCTCAAGTCCGTCGGCGAGCATTACGGCCGGATTCCATCCCAGTAAACGTGTCGCGCGTTCGATATTCGGTTTGCGCTGTTTCGGATCGTCCGCGGGCAGCGGAAGGTGGGTGATCTTGACCTCTTTGCCGGAGATCCGGCCGACCTCAGCCGCTAATTCGTTCATCGTGAATTCGGTTGGATTGCCGATATTTACCGGGAGATGAATATCATCGGCCTCGGTGTTCATAAGCCGGACAATACCATCGACCAGATCGCTGACATAGCAGAACGAACGCGTTTGCGAGCCGTCGCCATAGATGGTCAATTCTTTGTCCTGGAGCGCCTGGACCACAAAATTCGATACCACGCGTCCGTCGTTTTCAAGCATCCGCTCACCGTAAGTGTTGAAAATGCGAACGATACGCGTATCGACACCGTTTTGGCGGTGATAATCCATCATCAGCGTTTCAGCGACACGTTTGCCTTCGTCATAGCAGCTTCTTAGGCCGATCGGATTGACGTTGCCGAAATAATCTTCGGTTTGCGGATGCACGAGCGGATCGCCATAAACTTCGCTTGTCGAAGCCTGCAGAATCCGAGCCTTTACACGCTTTGCCATGCCGAGCAGGTTTATCATGCCCATCACGCTCGTCTTTACTGTTTTGACCGGATTGTACTGGTAATGCACGGGCGACGCCGGGCAGGCGAGGTTGTAAATCTGGTCTACTTCCAGAAGTATCGGTTCGATCACATCATGACGGATAAGCTCAAACCGCTTGTTGTCCATCAGGTGCAGAATATTGTCCTTTCGGCCGGTGAAAAAGTTGTCGAGACAAACAACCTCACCGCCGTCCGCAAGCAAGCGTTCGCACAAGTGCGAGCCAATGAACCCGGCACCGCCGGTGACTAAAATTCGCATGGGTTATAAAAGAATGACGACGCTTCAAGTTTCCGAAAGAAGCGCCTTATTATCCACCAGCGACTTTCGATTTTCAAAGTGCCGATTGTTTTGTCAGTGCCGTGTTCGCTAAAAGCTTGAGAAAATTCGGCGTTAGTGAAACAATCTCAAGTTCGGCCGCGCGTCGGCACGCCCTGGTTCATCCGTTTATCGATTCATCGTGAAAGCATTTTGTACCTTATTTCTGTGTCTTTTAGTCTCGTTTTGTGCCGTTTTTGGCCAAAACGGGTCTGGCGGAAAAGTCCAGTCTGAAAAAAGTCTTCCGGTTACCATCCCGAAGTTCGAAGCTCCTCCGACGATCGACGGCAGGCTCGATGACGAGATCTGGAAGAAAGCGGCCGTCTTCGATAATTTTATCCAGATCCAGCCGGGCGACAATATTGCACCATCGAAAGAGACGATCGTGTATGTCGGCTATGATGAAAAGAACCTCTACGTCGGCTTCCACGCCTTCGACGATCCGAATTTGATCAGGGCGACGATCGCGAACCGGGACGATGTTTCCGCCGACGATAACGTTCGCGTGACGCTCGATACCTTCAACGACCAAAGGCGTGCGTACGTGTTCTTTTTCAATCCGTTCGGTATTCAGGCCGATTCCGTATTGACGGACGCTCAAGGGAGCGGGCCGGATTTCAGCGTTGATGTCGTAATGGAATCGAAAGGCGTCCTCCTCGACGATGGCTATTCGGTCGAGGTGAAGATTCCCTTCAAATCACTACGATACACTGCCGGCAAGGGCCGGTCGTGGGGATTTAATGTAGGGCGGCGAATACCGCGAATGAACAATGAGAACGATTCGTGGATGCCGATCTCACGCGACATCTCGTCGCTGCGTCAGATCGGAAAGATAACGGGGTTGGACGAGATCGAGCACGAGAGAACGCTCGAGATCGTGCCCAGCATTACCCTCAGCGAGGCGGGCGAGAGAATCGAGGACGCCTCGCGACCGCAGGGTTCGAGGTTTCTGAATAACCCGGTCAAGAAAGACATCGGCGTTTCGCTAAAATATCAGATCACGCCGAATATTACGCTCGATGCAGCGGTAAATCCTGATTTCGCCGAGGTCGAGGCCGACGCGCCGGTCGTCCTGGCCAACGAACGCTTTCCGATCTTCTTCCCCGAAAAGCGTCCCTTCTTTCTCGAGGGGATCGATTATTTTCGGACGCCTCTGCAGGTTGTAAATACCCGGAACATTGCCGATCCTGATGCAGCGCTAAAGCTGACCGGAAAAACGGGACGCAACACGTTCGGACTGCTTTCCGCCGTCGACCGGTTTCCGGAAACCAACACGAAAGCTTACGTCGGCGTAATGCGCCTGAAGCGTGATTTCGGCGTTCAGTCGAATATCGGACTGATCGCCACGACGTATCATTTCGGAGCGCGGAAGCACAATAACTTGTTTGGTGTCGATGCAAAGTTTCAGCTAACGCCGCAGAAGATATTTGATTTTCAAGTTGTCGGGACCAATTCTCGTCGTAACTATTACAATCCAAACACCGACGCTGTTGAATACAGGACCGGGAACGGAATTGCCTATCAGGCAAACTACGATTATACCGGCAAGAACCGCGGGTACCGGTTCGGAATAAATGGCCGAAGCAAAGATTATCGGGCGGACGTAGGTTTCACGCGGCGGACAAATACGCACGCCGTTACCGGTGGTTGGCGGATCGGGACCGAACCAGATCCGAAAAAAACCTTGATCGGACTGACGACCCGAACTTTTTTCAATTTCTCCGTTGACGAACGAGGCAGGCTGCAGCAATTGCGCTCAAGTTTTAATACGGACTGGAATTTTCAAAAGGAGTTGAGCATTAGTACGGGAACTGATTTTGAGGTCAGCAAGATTTACGAAGACGAATTCGGCGCCAGGCGAAATTCCCGCCAGCAAGGCATTTTTTACGGCGAGAATTTTCGTAAAGCAAACCAGTTCACAACCGATGCCGAGATCGAAAAAACCTTTAACGAGAAGATCAGCATAAATGCCGGATTTGGGATTACGACCAACGCTTTCGACTTTGATTTCGGGGCCAGCGAACGCTATCCCAGAGTCTCACCGGCCGCGTTGGCGGGAAGCTCAAAATTGGATCCGGGCAGGGGGTTAAGCTTCCAATATTCCGTTGGGCTCGGGTTGCAGCCAACCGAACCATGGAATATCGAACTCAGCTATGAACGCGAAAAACTAAAGCGTAACGACACGAAACTGACGGCTTTTGATTCGAATATCTATTCGCTGCGTTCGACCTACCAATTTACCCGCTTTATCTTTGCACGAGTTCGAACGGACTATGAAACAATCGACGGAACGATAAATTCCCAACTGCTTTTGGGCTGGAGCCCGAATCCGGGAACGGCATTTTATGTCGGATATAATGACAATTCCAGCTACCGGGCATTCAATGAATTTCGCGAGCGGTTCGACGACGGTTTCCGCCGAGACGGACGGCGGTTTTTTATCCGCATCTCGTATTTATTCCGAAAGAGCGTTTAGCCGCAAATGCTATCGCAGATGCTTTTCGAATAATGCCAAAATGCGTTCGTACTCGTCGGTCCAGCTTTCGGGGCGGACGAAGCCGTGGTTTTCGGACGGGTAGAGCATCGCTTCGAAATATTGCGTTTTGCCGAGGCGGATCAGTTTTTCAATATACTGGATCGAATCCTGAACGTGCACGTTGTCGTCGGACATTCCGTGCAGGATCAGCAGCGGCCGTTCGAGTTTGTCGGCGTAGGTGATCGGCGAACTGCGTTTGTAAGCTTCCGGGTTTTTGTCCGGAAAGCCGAGCCGTTGGGCGGTGTAGCCGGGATTTGCCGCGTAATAATTCTTCCAGTCCATCACCGGCCTGAGCGCCGCGGCCGCGGCGATTCTTTCCGGCGCACGTGCCACAAGCATAGCGGCCATAAATCCGCCGTAGCTGCCGCCATAGGCACCAATACGTTTCTGATCGACACCGTAGTTCTTGACCATATAGTCGATCGCGTCGATGTGATCGTCAAAATCCTTACCGCCTAAGAAGTCGTAAACGTCTGTGCGCCAATCACGTCCGTAACCGGCGGAGCCGCGATAGTCGATGTCGAGCACGACATAACCTTTTCGCGTAAGCAAATCGTTGAACATGAATTCGCGATAGTAATTGTTCCATCCGTTGATCACGTTCTGAAGATAGCCGGCACCGTGGACGAAGATCACCATCGGGTACTTCGTTTTAGCGTTCGGGTTGTGGCCGGCGGGAAGATAGATCTTTGATTTGATCTGCTTGCCGTCGCGGGATGGGATGTCGATGAATTTTGGTTCATTCCAAGCCTTCTTTTGAAATGCTTCCGGCAATGTATTTGTGAGCCTTTTTTCCTCAGTCAGCGTATTAACATCTGTACAATTGGGACAAGCTCGTCTGGCAAATAACTCGGTCGGTTGGTTCCATTTGGAGAGTCCATAGACAATCATTCGAGTAGATGCGAGATCTGTCGCCATTTGGGGCGACTCAACCATTCCGTTAGTTTTAACAGAGGTGGAGCCGCCGAATGGCGAGACCCTCTCCATCATTTCTGACTCAATCGCCGAAAACGTGCGTTCGGCAGTCCCTTTTTCCGTGGATAGAAAAACGATTGTAGACGTAGGGCCGGAATACTTTGCCCATTCGACCTGCCAGTTTCCTTTTGTTAGCTGTGTGATCTTTACTTCGTTCTTTAGCGTCGATCCGCCTTCTTGGAGCCGATCATTAGTAGCGGGCACACTCCCTACCGGTCGGGTTTCCGCCTTTGATGACTCTCCACCGACCGTGTCTGCCTCTAGTTTTGCGAGGTAGATGTGGTTGTAGCCGTCTTTTTCAGAGCAGAAAAATAGCTGCAGAGGGTCTTTCGGATTCGGCTCGAATATCGCGGAGAGCGGTGCCTGCCATTTGTCGTCGGTTTCTTCCGTTATGGTGATTATCTGTTCGGCTTTTCCGCCGGGGGTATTGACGTAGTAGAGCTGGCGGCGTTTTGTGTCTTTGTCTACACGGTCGACGATGAGAGCATTTCCGTCCGCCGTCCAGACCATGCGGCGAAAGTTGGCGACGCCTTCAGGCTTGGGCAGCTTAATCTCGAACGGAGTTTCGCGGCTGCCGTCGGCGGGTGTCACGTAGAGCTTCTGCTCGCTCCATCCGCGACGCGGCCCGCCGCCGGTTACGTATTCGGGCAGGAAATTCGGCACCACCAACTGCCGCTGTTTTGAGCCGTCCGAAACTACGTAAGCGACCATCGTCCCGGCTTTGTTCGGCGTAATGTTGCCCACGGAGATGAAATTCTGTTGGTTGGCCTCGCGGGTCAATTGCACCAGCGTCGCGTCGGTTGTGTTCAAAACGAAAGTGTTGCCGCCCTGCGAATACAATATTCGGTCGTTGTCGAGAAAACGGGCGCCCGCCTCGGGTCCGGCGGTGCGGGTATAACGCTTAACCGCTTTCGGCTCAAGCGTCATCACATAAAGATCACCGCCGTGCGTAAAGACCAACTTCTTCGAATCCGGCGACCACTCGAAGTTACCCAATTGGTTCTCACGAACCCTTACAAAATCGTCCCGCATATCGACGCCGTAGTTGAGCTTGTTTTCAGGCTGCGGCGTCCGCGTGGGCACCGGAAGTTCGACCGTACGCAAAATCACCCTCGGCGTACCGCCGCTTGTCGGGACCAGATAAAGATCGCGCGGCATCTTACCCTCGGCGTTCCAAAGGTAGACTACCTTCGTCCCGTCCGGCGAAAGCTTTTCACCCTCAACCCGCATCCCGGCGATCGAAGGCTCGGCCATTATGTCGCGGACGGAAAGGTTCTGGGCCACCGCAGTCAGCGCGACACAAGCGACAAGTGATAAACAAACAAATAGACGACGGTATCGAAATATTTCTTTCATGTCTGGGATGAACTCTCGAACTGAAGTATAAACGAAATCGTATAAAGTAATATAGGAGCGTACAAATATGGCTCAGCAACGGAATCGAAAGACCCGAGACGAAGTCCTCAGGGAGATCAACGACGCTTTTCAGGCGAGACTTGCTAAGGCCGAGGCGTTGCTTTCTACAGTTAAAAAAGAGCGACCTCAGATCGAGAGCTTACTTTTACTCTTCAAGAGTGAGGAACCGGATCTTGTTTACAGATTTTATCATCAAAGTTACAAGTTCTTTATTATGGTCGATTTGACTCGTCAGGCGCTCGACTTTTTCACTCGTATCGCACCTGAATCAACTACGTTGAATGATTGGTATAGTTCAATCGCTGCCGAGGCAGTGAGCAAAGAATTCGACTGGAACAAGACAAACCCAATTTGGTTGGCGGAGACACTGCCGGTTCTGCAGGGATTCTGGCACTCTAAGTATTTTCTCGAACAGATGCTAGCTGCCGCCGACGAACTCGAAACGGCCCCGGAAGTATTGCCGAGTGGATGGGCCGCCGTACTTTATTTATACAATTTGAGATAAATGCCGACGCAGCCTAATAAAGAAAAGAGTGACGCTAAACCTGTCGAACAAAGGGAGCGTTCATCCTGGAGCGCCGATCAGAAGTTGCGGGAATACTATTATGACGACGCTCACGGCTATGAAGAGTTTGTAGACGATGAGGAGGAAGATGAGTCCGGCGAAAATAGACGTTCGGACGATGCTATTTCTTCGGACGCTCGTTAGCTTTTAACACGCGTTTTCGCAGCCGAATTGCCTTGGGCGTCACTTCGATGAGCTCATCATCGGCGATGAATTCGAGAGCACGTTCAAGCGACATTTCGCGGACCGGGACGAGGCGCATGGCTTCGTCGGCGGACGTGGTCCGCATGTTTGAGAGTTTCTTTTCCTTGATCGCGTTTACGTCCAGGTCCACAGCCCGGGCGTTTTCGCCGACGATCATGCCTTCATAAACTTTGATCTGCGGCTTTACGAACAGCGTGCCGCGTTCCTGCAAATTATATAGCGCGTAGGTGTTCGTCTCGCCCATGCGGTCGGCGACGAGCGATCCGGTTTGGCGCGATTTCATTTCGCCCTGCCATTTATCGAACCGCAGGAAAAGAGTGTTGAGCAGGCCGGTGCCCTTTGTTTCAGTCAGGAACTCGCCGCGAAAGCCGATCAAA
>JABFSB010000363.1 GCA_013140875.1 Acidobacteriota bacterium | reverse complement strand
CGCGTTCAAAAACAGCCGAAAACGGCCCAGGGGGGTAATTATTGCATTCGGCCTGTCGCGTCGCCGTGGGCAATCACAGAATTGGAATTTGAACGGGTTCCATCGCTTATCAGAAGGCCGTCGCTGATCAGCAGTCCATCGCGCTGATCAACAGGCCGTCCGCGAGAGGCGACTTATCGCCCATAACGAATCCGTCGGCGAAAAGCACCCGCGAGCTGGCGAAGGACGTCCCGCGAGTTAACGTTTGATTTCCGCTCGGTGCCGAACTGCCCGCCAGCACAGTGCTGTCGCTGATGAGAAGTCCGTCGCTGATAAGCAGGCCGTCACTGATCAACAACCCATCGGAAATAAGCAGTCCATCGCTAATAAGCAGGCCGTCGCTGATAAGCAGGCCATTGTCATAGACCTTCTGGTACTTGGTGATCAAATCGGTCCCGGTCACCGCGGCGTAGTTAGGAAACATACCGCCCGACCACTGAAACTTGGTACCCGCGATCGTCGATGCGTGCTCAGGCAGGGAATTGCCGGTCATCATGGCCGTGCCATGCGGTGTGGGTGACGGCATATCCTGGCGTATCGCCCTGGCAAGCCTGATCGCACCCTCGCCGTTCAACAGCCCGGCACCCTGTTCCAGAGTATTGAACCCCGCCAACCGCTGCGCCGTGTATTGAAGGATCATTTTAACCATGTTCGGCGTGAGCTTCGGATTGGCCTGGAGCAGCAGGGCGGCGGCACCGCTGACGATCGGCGTTGCCATCGAAGTGCCGCTCATGTACATCAGTTTCCGTGAATCGTCAGCCGAACTTCGAACCGCAAGTTCCGGATTGTCTTGTACGATGTCGTTGCCTTTCGCACTTGCTCCGACGATAAGGTTGCCGGGTGCCACCAGATCGGGTTTGATCAAATGGTCGTAACGCTTCACTCCGGCTGCGTCGGTGTAGTAAGAGCGCGTCGGGCCCCGCGAACTGTAGGTCGTTACGCCGTCGTCGTCGCGTTTGTCGGTGCCGAACGTATTTGCCGCTCCGACCGTGATGACCGAAGGATCGTTGCCCGGCGAATGGATCGCGCCGTATATCTTCTGGCCGGTCAGCGTTTTACCGTTATTTCCGGCCGCCGCGACCACCACGATCCCGGCCGCCGTCAGTTTTCTCACCGCACGGCAAAGCGGATCATTTCGCCACGTTTCAATAGCCGGAGAGCCGAGGCTCATGTTGACCACTTTGAGGTTGAAGGCCGCGCGATTCGCGTAGAGCCAGTCGATCGCACTTATTAAGGAAGATGTCTTTCCAGTGCCGTCATTCTCGAGAACGCGGGCATTGATCAGCTTTGCGTTCGAAGCGGCACCTTGATACTGATAGAGATAAGTACCGTCCACCAGATTTAGGAATGCGCCGTCACCGCCAGCCGCCAGCGACGCTACGTGCGTTCCATGCCCGTATTCGTCCCAGGCGTTGTTAAGGTCTTTAGCAAAGCTCTTTCGTGCCGTTACGCGAGACTGGCTGAATGCATCGACAAAACTACGGTGATCTTCACGAATTCCCGAGTCGACGATCGCTATTCCCATGCCAGTGCCGTCAAGATAAGTGTTCGAACCGTTCGATTCACCCCACCTGGCCGCTCGGGCGATCGATATGCCGGTCGTGGTTTCCAGGTGCCCGAGCACTTCGATCTCGCGATCGAGAGACAGGTGGCGGGCGCCGCGGGCATTCGCAACCGCCTGGGCCGCACGCAGCGGCATTTCAACCGTCATCATTCCGAGGTTCGACGCCTTGGATTCAATCCTGACACCGTTGCCGGCCAGTGTTTTGAGCAGCGAAGAGCTGTCGAGATCGTTGGCCTGCAAAATAATTTTTACCTTACTGTTCGGGTCCGATGTGGCGATTAATTCGCGAAGGTCAGGCGACACCTTGTCACCGACAAACGGATCGGCTTCGCGTTTTGCCTCGACTTTCTCGAAACGGGGCCGCATAAGACTGTCGCCTGTGATCATACGATCAAAATCCAATGAGCTGGCCGCGGTCACGACCTGGATCTTTCCCGCCGAAACAGCCGCGTACAGATTTTCGGCCGCCGCCGAGCCAAGGAACGGCATTTCCCTGGAGAAAGCATTTACGTCTTCGACAAAAAGCACCATTTGTCCTTTCGACGCTTCGGCGGCGGTAATTACGTCTTTGACAGCGGCTTCGGTCTGGGGGCCTCCGCTGTCGAGCGAAAGAAGAGCGGACCAATTTACCTTAAAGATGCGTTTTCGCCCGGTCGATGAAGCGAGTTTTGCCGCGGCGGCACGTAGAACGAACTCGCGGTCATACCCATTCTCATCGATAAACACTGGGCTCGTGCGGCCGGCTTTTCCGAGTATCGAGGCGATCTTCACCGCCTCGGTCGAATAGAGTGCATCCGCATCTTCATCGCTGGGCGCGACCTCGGCCGCAAACGCCTTCCAATTCGTTTGCATGCCCGCAGGCCGCGCCAATGTCGAACCACGATCGGCCTGGCCGAACATGGTTCCGGACATCAGAAAAGAAAATAGTAGAAGTGTGTTTACAAATCTCTTCATCATCGAAATTCCTCTTGGTAAACGGCCGAACTCAAAACGGCCTTTCTTCGCCGTCCTGATTGGCAACGCCCGTGCCATGACCGTATATTAAACGTAACTAATTGAGATATATAGACTTACATTCACCGCCAAGTATATGGCGAAAATGTATTCGGCGGAATTTCGGTCAAAATGACCGGTCAAAAAGGCATGATTCTGAATGTTCTCCGGCCCTATGAGCAGACAAAAAAACTCCTCTCCGGTTTTGCGAAGAGGAGTTCGGCAGGCGAGTAGTCCGACGTTTCTTATTTTGTGATCCCGACCTGGCTCAGGGCGTACGCATATTCGAAGGCAATCTCTTTCAAGCGATCATATCGGCCGGAAGAGCCGCCGTGGCCCGCACCCATGTTCGTCTTTAAGAGTACGTTGCTGTCGTTGGTCTTAAGTTCACGGACCTTTGCCGCAAACTTCGCCCCTTCCCAATAAGGCACCTGACTGTCCCAAAGCGAGACTTCGACCAGCATGTTCGGATAAGGCTGGGCTTTGACCTGATCATACGGAGAGTATTGATACATATAATCCCACGCTTTCTTTTCATTCGGATTGCCCCATTCGATCCACTCACCGGTCGTCAGCGGCAGTGTTTCGTCGAGCATAGTGTTCATCACATCGACGAACGGGACTTGTGCGATCGCCGCCTTAAATGTTTCGGGCGATTGATTCACAACGGCGCCCATCAGCAAACCGCCGGCCGATCCGCCTTGAATGACGAGCCGGTCAGCCGAGGTATATTTTTGTGCGATCAGCCACTTGCCCGAGTCGACAAAATCGTTAAAGGTGTTCATCTTTTTGAACATTCTGCCGTCCTGCCGCCATCGCTCGCCAAGTTCCGAGCCGCCGCGGATATGGGCTATCGCATAGATCATCCCGCGATCGACCAGACTCAATTCTTCAAATCCGAACGACGGCGTCATGGAAATGCCGTACGAGCCGTAGGCATAAAGCAGCATCGGCGATTTGCCATCGAGTTTTGTGCCTTTTTTCATTACAAGGGAGATCGGCACTTTTACGCCGTCACGCGCGGTAGCCCACAAACGCGTCGTTTCATATTTGGATTTGTCGTGCCCGCTCGGTATCTCTTGCTGCTTTATAAGCTCGCTCTTACGTGTGCGAAGATCGTATTCATAGGTCGAGTTAGGCGTGATCATCGACGAGTATGTGTAGCGGATTGATGGCGTATCGTATTCGGGGTTATTGCCCAATCCCATCGTATAGACACTTTCCGGCGTCTCGATCCTCACCGGCGCGCGGCGAGTTTTCATGTCCATCACCCGAATGTACTCGAGCCCGTTCTCACGTTCCGAAACAACCGCATAGTCCTTGAAGAAGCTGACACCATCGACCTTGACCGCTGGATTGTGCGGAATAAAATCGACCCAGTTTTTCTCGCTTGGATCGTTGAGAGGAGCTCGAACTACTTTAAAATTCTCGGCGTCTTTGTTTGTGGTTATATAGAATTCACCATTATTAAAGGTGGCTGCGTACTCATGGCCTTCCCGACGGGGCGACAGTACTTTCCATTCGCCCAACGGATCGGTCGCGGAAAGATAGCGATATTCATTCATCGTCGCCGCGCCGGAAGAGATAAAGAACATCTTCTTATCAAGCGATCTGCCGATTCCCGCACCGAATAGAACGTCTTTTTCCTCAAAAATCAAAGTGTCTGGTCCGGAGGTGCCGACGACGTGTCGAAAGACTTTGTCGTTGCGTTTCGACACGGGATCTTCCTGCCCATAGAAAAGATACTTTCCATCCGGCGACCATTCGATCGATGTCACGCGCTCGATCTTGTCCGGCAGCATCTTGCCGCTTTTCAGGTCTTTGATCTGGAGCGTGTATTGTCGATAGCCGGTCGTATCCACCGCATAGGCGAGGAGATTGCCATCGTCACTCGGCTCGAAGTTCGAGATCGAGAAGAACTTGAAACCTTCCGCCATTTTGTTCTGGTCCAAAAGCAGCTCGGCGTCCGTTCCATCCTTCGCTTTGCTTCTAAGCCATGTGCGGTACTGTTTCCCTTCTTCCGTTTTTGTGAAGTACCAATGATCGCCAAGTTTGTAAGGCACCGAGCTGTCGGTCTGTTTGATCCGCCCCAGCATCTCTTTGTACAGCGTGTCCGCCAGCTCTTTATGCTGGCCCATAAAGGATTCGGTGTACGCGTTCTCGTCATTCAGATACGTAATGACCTCCGGATCTTTGGACTTTTCGCCCCGATCGCGCAGCCATGCATAATTATCTGTTATCTCGTAACCGTGGATCTTTAGGACCTTAGGGACTTTCTTTGCAACAGGTGGTTTCATATCGGTCTGGGCAAAAGTAATATTGCCTGCGATCACTATGAGCAGAAGTGCAGGGAACATTAACGTACCTTTCATTTTTTAACTCCTGATTTTTCGAATTGATCGTTGATATTTTGATTCTAGCCTTTGACCAAACAACAAACAAAATCATCGGGCCAAAAATCACGGTAGTGTGTCAGCCTGAAATTTGTCGGTCCTCTTGCCTTCCTTTGCGATCTTGGCGGGCTTTTGCGTGAGACTCTTGACCTTCGATGCAAGAGTTCACGCAAAGTTTGCGGAGGAGGCAAAGGAAATCAAAGGAATTCAAATTGACCCAAAATCACGCTTTGCTTGCGGCGTTCGTGATAGACTGTTCTCAATGAAAACAGCACGCCTCCGCCATGCGGATGGGCAGGTCGAGCAAAAGAAGTTCGTCGGCGCCCCGAAGCAACGCCTCTTCTCGTACCGAAAGGGCGACCACGGAAACATCGTGGGCCGTATGTACTTTGACATCGATCCCGGCCAGGACACTCAATCCATAACCATTACCTACACGGAAGTCGACGGCCCAAAGGCACAGTGACTAATTGATAACTCGGAGGATCTTCGCGTTACCGCTCTCGAACCGACCTCACTTGCCCCATTTATCCCAGGCGGCTTTTCCGATCTTCGCTATCACACTTTCGCGCGTTTTTTCGTCTGCCGGTGAATCGCCCACGAATACGGCGATGACCATGAATTTTCCGTTTGGCAATGCGATGACGCCGATGTCGTTAGTTGCGGCGGTAATGCCCTTTTGTGTGCCGGAAGTTCCGGTTTTGTGGGCGACATAAGCGCTTTCAGGAAGCTGGCCGCGAAGGCGGTTCGGCCCGGGCCGGGATTCGTTCATAAAATCGAGGATCAGCTTTGACCGTTCCTTATCGAGAGAAACGCCGTTGCGCAGTTCGATCAAAAGAGAGACCGCCGCCGCCGGTGTCGACGAATTCTCATACTGCGTCTTCCAATCCTTCGCAAATTCCTTTTCAGTGTTCTTGATCGTCATGTCCTTGACGCCGATCTCGTCAACATATTTTTGCACCTCGTCCGCGCCGCCTAGAATTCGCAGCAGCACGTCGCTGGCTGTGCCGTCACTTTCGCCGATCGCGTATTCGATCACGTGCCACAGCGGCATTTTTGTGCCGTTCGGGTTTTCGTCGCGGATCAGCGAACCCTGGCCCGCCAAGACAAAGTCTTCTTTGGTTATCTCGATCTCCTGGTCCGACTTGAATTTACCCGCGTCGACCTGCTTCATCACGGCCATCGAGATCGGTACTTTATAGACGCTCTGCATTGCAAACTTTTCACCGCCGTTCAGCGAAGCGTTCTCTCCCGTTTCAAGCACGACGGCGGCGACACCGACTTTGCCTTTCGCGTCTTTGGCGATCTCGGCGAACTGTTTTTCGAGCTCGACATCAGCCGGCGGCTTGACCGCGGGCGTCGCGATGGGGGTGGCGGCCGGTCCCGTTATCGGGACATCGATCGGGGCAACTTGATTCTGATTCGTCTCATTTGTGGCGGCACCGCCGCACGCAGACAAAAAGAGAGCCATGACAAGGAAGAGATATTTCATAATTGATAGAAATATAACATGGATAGGCGGACGGAGTCAGGCACGTGCCAGTCCCACAAAAAGCGGTCCACTCGGGCGACGCATTCTGCGGCAACTGCCCATGCATTGGTGCTCGCGTTTTGAATCCCTAACTTTATCTCGCATAATCTTTATCAATGAATAACGCAGGGACGATAAGGTCCGTGACGCCGAAATACGCGATAGCGGGCGGCGAGATCGCCATCGAATGCGACGGCTTTCAACTCGACGCCGACGGAGCTTACGGAGTTTATGTAAACGCCGTGCCGTGCAAAATTGTGGCGGCATCGCCTTCGCGCATACTTGCTATCGTGCCGGTATGCCCGCCCGGCGAAGCAAACGTTCATCTTGAAACCGGCACCGACGCATCGCCGTCCGCGGAAACCGTGATCGGCGAAAAGATCGCTGACGAAATGCATATCGTAGCGAATCCGGCGGTCGATCCGTCGGACGACGCGATCATCGTCACGCGGTCGGGGTCGCGCGGCCAACAGCTTCCGAACACGATCTACCGGATCGAAAAAGACGGCTACATCGACGAGCTTCCGGACCCGATAGTGAACCCTTCGGGAATCGCCTTTGGCCCGGACGGCAATATGTACGTCACAAACCGTGCCGAGGGCGAAGTATATGTCGTCAGCCCAAGTGGGATAAACCCTGTTTACGCAACGGGATTGGGGATCGCAACCGGGATCGCGTTCGACGCGGACGGCGTGATGTTCGTCGGCGACCGGTCCGGGACGATCTACCGGGTGCCCAAATTCGGCACCGTCGAAGAATTCGCGACGCTAGAGCCTTCGGTCGCGGCGTATCACCTTGCATTCGGACCCGATGGACGCCTTTTCGTCTCGGCTCCCGGCCTGGCCAGCCACGACGCCATCTACGCAATCGACAAAAACGCCAGCGTCGAAAAATTCGCCATCGGCTTCGGCCGCCCCCAGGGCCTGGCCTTCGACCGCCAGGGCAACCTCTACGCCGCCGCCTGCCACCAGGGCCGACACGGCATCTTCCGCATCTCCCCCGACGGCCTGACCATCGAACAATTCCTAGCCGGCCCCAACATAATGC
>JABFSB010000490.1 GCA_013140875.1 Acidobacteriota bacterium | reverse complement strand
GGAACAGCCGCATCTCGCTCAGGTCGTCGAATAACGAATAGAACACCGGCACGGCCAGCAGCGTAAGCAGCAAACACATCGTCTGTCCGCCGACCACGAGTACGCCGATCGAGCGGTTCGTGCCGGCACCGGCGCCACGGGAAACGACCAAAGGGATCATGCCGGCGACGAGTGCGATGGTCGTCATCAGGATCGGCCGAAGGCGGTCGCGGTTTGCCTGAATGATCGCTTCGAGGCGGTTCATGCCTTGCGAGCGAAGATTGTTGGTGTGGTCGATCTGCAAAATGGCGTTCTTCTTTACGACGCCGAAAAGAAGCAGTAAACCAAGACCCGAAAATATATTCACCGTCTGACCGGTAACGAGCACACTCAAAATTCCGAACGGAATCGAAAGCGGCAGCGTCAGCAGGATAGTGACGGGATGGATAAACGATTCGAACTGCGCGGCGAGCACGATGTACATAAAAATAAACGACAGCCCGAACGCCAGCAGAAAGTAGAAACCGGCCTTGCCCATTTCCTTCGATTGGCCGACGTAACCGGTCCGATAGCCGGGCGGCAGTTGAAGCTGTTTGACGTACTCGTCGATCCCGGCCGTGATGCTCGCCGCCGAGCCGCCCGGCCGCGTGTTTGCGAGCAGCGTAACCTGGCGCTGTCGGTTCAGGCGGTCGACCGAGCTTGGGCCTGTCCCTTCGGACACTTTTATCAAGCGGTCAAGCGTTACCCAGCCAAGTTTGGTCGAAGGGACAATCATTCGCTTTAGCCCTTCCACGTCCGTGCGGAAGTTATTTATTGCCCGCACACGCACTTCGTACTGTTCGCTGCCTTCATTGTAGGTGGTCGCTTCCTGTCCGGCGACGAGCGTGTTCAGAGCCTGCGAGACATCGCCTACCCGTACGCCGAGGTCGGCGGCGGTGTCGCGGTCGACTTCGAGCCGCACTTCCGGCTTACCGGAGATCAGCGTCGAATCGACGTCGACCGCATCGGGAATGGTCTTCATTTTTTCCAGGATCTTCGCGGAAACCTCTTCGAGCTTTTTCAGGTCCGGCCCGCCGATCAGGAACTGCACGTTCGCGTTGCGGAAGCCGCCGCCCGAAAATGCCTGGACGATCGAAACGCCGGTCCGAAGATCGCTGGGAAATTCCTTCAGGATCTCGCGCGTGTCGGCCATCAACTGTTCCTGCGATTTTGCCCGCTCGCCGATATCGGAAAGCTTCACGTAGATGGTGCCGTTATTCACCACCTGCGCCTGCCCGCCGCCGACCGTCACGAGCGTGTCCGTCACGCCCGGCATCTGCCGAATGCGTGCGGCGATCCTTTCCATTACCTGCGAAGAGGCCCCGAGGCTATAGCCCTCGGGCGCACGCACCGTTACCTCATACTGCGACTGATCGTCCACCGGCAGAAAGTTCTTTCCGACGAACATGAACAGCGGAACGATCGAGAGGAACACAAGAGCGCAAAGCAGAACGATCACCCACCGGCGGCCCATCGAAAACTTCAGCAGGTAGGTGTAGATGCCGTCGACGTGCCGAAACCAGCCGGCTTCCTTGGACAGGTGCTCTTCATGGTCCTGTCGTTCCTCGCCGCGTTCCATTAGCTCATCGTCGAGAATGTCGGATGGAGCCTCACTAACCTCGGCCTTCTTAACCTGCTTGCGCTTGATCAGCCGTGCCGCCAGCATCGGCGTCAGCGTAAATGACACCAGCAGAGAAACGCCCACGGCGAACGCCGCGGTCAAACCGAAACTGGACATAAATCGCCCGACAATGCCCTGCATAAACCCGATCGGCACGAACACGGCCATCAAGCTCAAGGTTGTCGCGAGAACGGCGAGGCCGATCTCACGCGTTCCCTCGATCGCCGCCTGGAACGGGTCCATGTTCTTCTCTTCGATGAACCGGAAAATGTTCTCCAGCACCACGATCGCGTCGTCGATAACGATGCCGACCATTAGCGTTAAGCTAAGCATCGTGATCGAGTTCAGCGTATAACCCATCGCGTACATCAACGCGAACGTCGAGATGATCGATGTTGGAATCGCGAGGCCGGCAATGAACGTCGACCGGAAACTCCACAGGAAAAGGAACACGACGACCGCGGCCAGAATCGAACCGACGATCAAATGCTCTTCGATCGAGTGCAGCGAATTTTCGATAAATATCGAGTTGTCCCCGACGATCCGCATCTCAAAATTCGCCGGCAGCGTCGGTTGTATCTCTTTCAGCCGGTCCTTGATCTCATGCGCGACCGCCACGGTGTTCTGGCCGGACTGTTTTGCGACGATCAGCGTCACGGCGGGCTTTCCGTTCAGTCTCGCCTCGGAACGCAGCTCTTCCGCCCCGTCCTGCGTGTAGCCGAGGTCCTTGATCTTCACTGGGTAATCGCCGCGTGTGGCGACGACCACATCGTTGAATTCTTCGGGCTTCTTGATCTTGCCCATCGTGCGGACGGAGGTCTCGTCCTGCCCTTCGTCGAGGCGGCCGCTCGGGAATTCGATATTCTGGATGCGGAGGGCGTTCGTTACCTCGGTCGGCGTTATGTTATAGGCCCGCATCTTGTCCGGGTCTACCCAAACGTTGATCTGCCGCTCCTGCCCGCCGATCATGGTTACCTGGCCGACGCCGTTGACCGATTCGATGCGTTCCTTGACCTTGTTCTTCGCCGTCTCGGTTACGTCACGCAGGCTGGTCGGCGCCGAAACGACGATACGCAGCACCGGGGCCGCGTCGCTGTCCAGCTTCTGAACCGTCGGCTGTTCGGCCGTGTCGGGAAGGTTCGGGATAACGGTTTGAACACGGTTCTCGACCTCCTGCGCCGCGACGTTCACGTCCTTTTCCAGGACGAACACGACGAACACCTGCGACACGCCCTCGACCGAGGTCGAGCGCAGCTCGTCGATGCCGCTGATGGTGTTCACCGCTTCCTCGACCTTTTCGGTGATCTCCGTCTCAACCTCTTCCGGCGAAGCTCCGGGATTGACGACAGTGACCGTGATCGTCGGGAAATCGACCTTTGGAAACAGGTCGACGCCCAGGCTCAGGAACGAAAATGCCCCAACCACGACGAGGGAAAGAACCAGCATCGTCGCAAAAACAGGACGCTTAACACATACTTCGGCTAACCACTGCATAGATATTTAGTCCAAGGTCTGAATGTCCAAGGTCCAAAGTTCTTCGGTTTAACGAAACTTTGGTCCTCGGAGATTCGACTGCTGCAAATACTTCATGAATCCGCCGATACGTTTGCCTGTCTCGTTCAGCGATGAGTACACAAATTGGAACTGTTCCTCCGTAACGTATCGTTGGTCGAAAGCGACGTAAAGTTGTGACCGCGCTTCGCCGCATGAACCCTTTGCAATCGACAAAAAGTTCACAAATTCACGATCGCCGTCGCGCTCGAAACCTTCGGCGATATTGGACATAATCGAAACGGAAGACTTCCGAATCTGATCGCGCAACGGAAAATCCTTCGCAAAATATCCGGCGCCGCTGATGTCATAAATCAACTTGGTCGACTCTCTCGCCAATTTCCACGCTTCAACATCCTCAAAACGCTCGATCTTTGCCATCTAATTTACGCCTCCAAACTTTTGTCTCAAACGCCGCGGCAACGGACGTTGGACTTTGGACATTAGACTTCGGACTTCTCACTGCCTGACCAACACTCCATCCGTCAGCGCTCCCAGATTGCCGACCGCAACCTGGTCGCCTTCGATAATGCCCTGCTTGACCTGGATCATATCGTTCTCAAGCAGGCCAAGCTGGACGAACTGTTCCCGGGCCGCCCCGTCTTTGATAACAAAGACCGAGTTCGTGTCGCCGACTGTTTTCACGGCCTTGACCGGCACCATCACGGCGGGTTCGGGTTTCGACTGTGTTACACGAACGGTTGCGAACTGCCCGGGCTTGAGCAGACCTTCGGAATTCTGTACTTCCGCCTCGACTATCATCGTCCGGGCCGTCGTGTTTACGCTCGGCGAGATGCGGGCAATGGTCCCGGCAAAGTTACGGTCCGGATAGGCGCTTGTCTGAAGCGAGATTCCCTGGCCCGTCGCGATCTTTCCGACCGCCGCCTCAGGCACATCGATTCTCAATCGAAGCGTTGAAGTCCGCACGATAGTAGCGATCTTGGAATTCGGCGTACTCGGAGAAATATACTCGCCGACGTCCGCAACCTTTTCCGAAACGTAGCCGCTGATCGGGGCTCTGATCACCGTATCGGTAACCGCTTTCTGCGCGGTCGCCACCTGTGCTTCAAGCGTTGCGATCGCCGCCCTGGCACTGGCGGCCGCGGCCTTTGCCGTGTCGACACCGGCCTGCGCCGTGCCGATCGCCTTGATCGCGACCGCGGCATTCGAACGGGCCTCGTCTAATTGTCCGAGCAGGGAATCACGCTGCGATTTTCGCTGGTCGTATATCGTGCGGGCCACGTCGCCCGTCTCCAACAGCCGTTCCGCCCGCTTCAATTCTTTCTCGGCAAGCTCGAGCTGAGCCGTGATCGATTTGACCTGCGAAAAATCCTTTATTTGGAACGTCTCGCCGTCCTTTACGCCAAGCCTGGCCTGTGTTTGCCGCAAGTTGGCGATCGCCTGATCGACGTTCGCCTCGGCCTGGCCGACCGCCTTTCGCTGCTGCTCGACCTGTGCTTTCGCCTGGTCCAGCTTGATCGCGGCGTCGCGCGAATCGAGCCGGACGAGGACATCGCCCTGATTCACATAGCTGCCGATGTCGAAGTTGACCTCGGCGATCTTGCCGCTGACCGCTGGTGCAACGTCGGATTGTGCGTCGCTGGCCAGGTTGCCGGTCGCCTCGATATACGTCGGTATCGGCTTTACCACAGCCTGAGCCGTAGTTACGTCCACTATCGCCGGCTGGTTATTCGTGTTTGCCGTTGTGGCCGAATTCGCACTCGAACCGCAGCCCGTCAGCCCAACAGCGGAAAGGGCCGTTATCGCCAGTATCGGTAAATAGGATTTCATCGTCTTTAGCATGATGAGGTTTTGTACAAATTGAGCCTTAAGCGGCCCGTTGCTTACATTCGTTCGAAGCCCCGCACAGGATCATTTCCGCAAAACTGCGGGCGGCGGTGTCATTGGTTATATCCAGTATCGATCGCTTTTTGTCCCAAAGTATGTTGTTCAGCGAATGGTGTATCAGCATTCCCAGAAAAGACCGGACTATTATCCTCGGGTCCATTTGGCGGATCGCTCCTTCATTCTGACGTTCTCTCAAATAATCTCCCAAAAAGTCGTAAATTTTCTTTACGAACTCGCCAAAAAAACGTTCCGCCAGCTCATGCTCCTCAAGCGCCGAATAGAACAGCAGCCGCATAAAACCTATATCGGCCTGGTGTTTTTCCAGGGCCTGTTTGCCGAATTCGTAAAAGACAGCAAAGTCGTCTTTAACTTTCATGGCGGCGATCAGTGCTTCGTTCGTCTCCCACGGAAAAGTATGCAGGCCGTCATTGCACATTTTTGCTTCAAGGATCGCGGCAAAAAGTACGTCTTTCGATGCGAAATGCCTGAAAACCATCGCCTCCGACACGCCGGACGCGGTTGCAATCTCTTTGGTCGTGGTTCCGCTGAATCCGCGATTCGAGAAAAGCGAAACCGCCGTCTGCAATATCTGCTCTCGCCGCTGGTCACCCGACATCCGGCCGTTGTGGTCACATTTCAAAAATGAATCGATCAATTCCTGCTCCTGCACTAAGTAAGTGCTTACTCACTGGATAATTTTCTTAGATTTGCATTTCGCAAACGGGGTTGTCAAGCAAGAGTCTCACGCTAAGCCCGCCAAGTTCGCAAAGGAAGACGAGAGGACTGATAACTAACCCACCACCGAACGGCCGGACGGAAAGGGAATGAACATTGCAAGAAATATTCTGTTCGGGCCGTGGAACATTTGTCCGCCAAATTTCGTTACAACCCTTTACAACTGGGTTTCATCAGAAACTGCCGTAAAGAACGCTCGGAAGGTTTGGGCGGTGAAACACAAGTTAGGAGGAAGAGAATGTCGGAATTTGAAGCGGAAGTAAAAAAGGCGGAAAAAGAGTTGGAGCAGAGCCTCGTACCGATCGTTCCCGACCCGAACGAAGGCAGGCTGGATGACGAATTTTTAGGAGATTTGAAGATGCAGGCACAGGAATACGGACAGAAACTACAGGACGCAGCCGGTAAGGCAAAGGTCTTTGCCGAGGAAAAGGCCGCATGGGCCGGTGACAAGTTCAAGGAGCTTCAGAATAAAGAGCCGAAAGAACTTATCGAGGACGCCAAAGAGTTTGCCCGCCAAAAGCCCGGTCAAACCATCCTCATCTCGGCCGCCATCGGCCTGGTACTCGGATTTCTTCTCAAGCGGAAGTAAATATATTTGCTGGATAGATAAACAAAAGGCGGCCTCGATCGGGGCCGCTTTTTGGTGTCTGTAGGAGGCTAAAGCTCTCGCCCGCTGAGGCAAGTGCTTCCGGCTAAACATCCGCGTCGCCGATGAGTTCGTAATCCTCGTTGGACAGGGTCGCGATTCCGTTCGAGCCGACGACAGTTATGCGGACGGGGCGTTCGTTTCGCAGGAACTCGCGTATCTCGGCCAGCCGGCCGTTCGGAAAATAAACGTTTGCCGAAAGGCCATTTGCGGCAACCGTGTTGGCGGGTATCGCCTGTCCTTCCTTCATGAAGTAAAAAACGCAAGATTGCGAATTGCCGGCGGTGTAAAGAAAAATGCGATTCTCCCAACTGTATTGAGGCGCCGAATAGTAATACGCCCGATAAGTTTCGACCACAAAAGTAAGTGTCGATGATTGCGCCAAAACTTCGCCACCCGCCGCCGACGCGACGACCGTAGCAGCTGCCACCGCTCCGAACTTTGTAAGCGCCTCGCGCCTGTTCATCTCTTTGCTCTTTTCTAACATTTGTTGTTTCTCCTTTTTTCGGCCTTTGCGTCCGGCCTTAAAATCCGCAGACGGTCACCAGTTCGGACTGCGTCTGCGGCCCCGGTATTGCGTCGATGACGATTCGCTGATCGGTCTGAAATTGAAGCACGGCGTCCTTAGTCGCCCGGTCGTTGACGCCGTTGACCTGTCCGGTATAGTAGGCAAGGTATTTGAGCCGGAACTGCACACCGGTCAACCAGTCGGGACGCGGAGCATTTTTCGCTTCGGGCGGCGGGCCTGAAGGCTTCGACGGAGCCGTCGGGGCGGGCGGCAATAGTTCCGGCGGTGGTGGCGGGGCCTCAAGGCCAAGTTTTTCTTTTAGGAATTTCCACACTGATCTGGCGATGTCGGCCGCCGAATCGTCCAGCGACTTCCCCTTGCCCCAGCTTAAGCCCATTGCCACCGGAAGCGCCATATGAAACACGTCCCCCGTCGCTTCCAGAAACTTTAGATAATTGCTTTGAAAAACCAGTACGCCCGGTCTGATGACGGCGTTCTCGATACCCTGAAAAGCACCGCCCCGAGCCGCCATTTCCCGCAGGCTTGAAAACCCTCGGAAAGTCGCTCCCTGTGAGTAGTCGAGAATTTTGACGTTGCCGAACATGTCTTTGACTAGGGTCAGCCTGTGGGCGTGCGTTTTTCCCAGCCGGTCCGCCCATTGGACGCCCACGAC
>JABFSB010000495.1 GCA_013140875.1 Acidobacteriota bacterium | reverse complement strand
GAACAAATGGCAGGTCATCAAAGAAATCATCCGGCAGCGGCTCATTGCTGCGCGGCGGGCTAAGTATACCTTCGGCAATCAGCTGCTCTTCTTCCGATTCGTACTGATCTTCCTCGTCAAGCGGGACAATTTTTGCGACCGGCACGTTTCGCTCGGTGATCAACACCTTGCCGCCATTTTTTACGCTTTTTACATATAGGCTTAGATGGGTTTTCAACTCGCCGATATTTGCCTTTTTGATACTCATGCCGAAAGAATATCACCACTTGACCAACTTGACCAAGTTATTTCTTGAACCGCAACCGGACGGGTGAGAACAAAACATTATCGCCTTCGAACACAACATTGAGGCTTGAGCAGCCTTACCCGCTAGTTAAAATCAGCCATTCCCTGGTCCTCGGGAAACGTAATTACGGGAGCTTTCTTTCGGCTGATCTCTCTCCAGACAATAGTGAGGTTTCCGTACTCATCTTTTCTAATTATCCGAAACGCTACTATCAGGTCCATTCGATGGTCCGTTTGCAGTTTTTCAAAACCGCGGACAGGATCATCGGCGGCCGGACTCGCACGGTCAAGCCTGCGCTGTAGATTGTTCCCGTTTCTATAGGCGATCGTACGCAGCAAGTAAGTGGTGTTCAAGAGAATTTCAGCACGGTCCGAATACTTAATGCTTTCTAACAGCAATCCGTCTTCGATATCCGAGCTGAGCGACCGGGCTTCTTCAAAATCGACACTTGGAGCAATGCCGGCGAGTGGTTTGAGATATTTATCACCCGTCAATAAACTCTCGACGGGCACGTCTCCGATATTCGCGATCAAATGGTGCGCGAAAAAGCCCTTTGCAAAAAGGACCCCGTTAACGTAATGAATGTCCGGCGTCTTCGAACCGGCACGGAAACTATAGCGCGAACCGCCGGGAACCGAATTGGCACATTCTCCGTCAAGCCTGACGACCCTTGATTCATCGCAAACCGACTGCGGGAACAGTTTGAAAATGCCGGTCCGTTCCAGATCGAGAAACGCCTTGTACTTGTCCAGGTCTTCCGCATTCGGCGTCAGGAGCCGCTCGATACGTTTCAGGTCGGCCGCGCTTACCGCGGGCATCGTCTCGTTAACTTTGGCGCTCGCGCGTGCCTCTTCCTCCGCCCGCCTCATCGCGGTACGCTGCTGCGCATCGAGTGTTCTTTGGATCTGAAGTTGGCGGTAGGCTTCCTGATCGGGATTATTAGACTGCCGCCGCAGGTTGGCGGGCAGGTTCTGCAACTGGCCGAAGGCGTGCGTGCCGAAGACGAGTGGAATTACGATTAACGCAGCTAGCGAACCAAACATCCTATTTTTCATGCCTGCCTCCTTTTAGATCAGAGCTTTTGTTTCAATATTTCATTAACGATCTTGGGATTGGCCTTGCCTTCGGACGCACGCATTACCTGTCCGACAAAGAAGCCGAACAGTTTATCGTTGCCGCCGCGGTATGCCGTGACCTGATTCTCGTTCTTTTCTATGATCTCGTCAACGATTTTTTCGATTTCGGCTGAATCGGAGATCTGTTCGAAGCCTTTCTCGCTGATCACCGTTGCGGCCGTTTTGCCGGAATCGAACATTTCAACCAGCACTTCTTTTGCCTGATTGTTATTTATCGCCCCGGAATCGAGGGTTTTGATCAATGCCGCAAGTTCCTTGGCCGACACCGGACTTTCGGCCATGGTTTTGCCGGAGTTATTCATCTCACGCTGAAGTTCGGACAATAGAAAATTGGCCGTGACACGAGGGTTTCCGGATTCTTTTGCGGCCGCTTCATAAAAGGCGGCGAGGTCCGCTTCCGTAACGATCTGCGAAGCATCCGAAAACGACAGCGAATACCCCGTCATAAAGCGGTCGCGCATTGCGTCCGGCAATTCGGGCATCTGTTTGCGAACGTTTTCGATGAACTCGGCCGTCACTTTCAGCGGCTGCAGGTCGGGTTCGGGGAAATATCGATAATCGTGTGCATCCTCTTTCGAACGCATCACGCGGGTGCACTGGTTCTTCTCATCCCAGAGGCGGGTTTCCTGATTCACGGGCTCGCTTTTCTCGTGCGCCTCGATCTGGCGGACGATCTCGAATTCGATCGCTTTCTGCATGAATCGCACCGAGTTCAAATTCTTGAGCTCGGACTTATTGTTAAATCCGGTTTCTCCGATCTTCCGCACCGAGACATTCGCCTCGCAGCGAAGATTTCCCTTCTCCATATCGGCATCACTGGCCCCGACCCAGCGAAGCACGCTGCGAACGTGATTGACATAATCGTACGCCTGCCACGACGTACGAAAATCCGGCGCGGTCACGATCTCGCCCAGCGGCGTTCCGGCGCGATTCAGATCGACGTACGAATATTTGTCGACATCGGGCAGGCCTTCGTGTACGTTTTTGCCCGCGTCTTCCTCCAGGTGCATTCGCTCGATTCGAATTGTCATCGGCTTCCACTCAACAGCCCGGCCCTGGTCGTCACGCTCGGATGTCATTATCGTAAGCTTTCCGTTCGCCGAAAAAGGCTTGTCGTACTGCGAGATTTGATAACCCTTGGGCAGATCGGGATAAAAATAATTCTTGCGCGCGAAAATAGACGATTCCTGAATTTGCAACCCGAGTGATAATGCCGCTCTTGCTCCCAGATCGATCACCCGTTTGTTCAAAACGGGCAGTGCACCCGGCAAACCCAAACATACCGGGCACGTGTTCGAGTTCGGCTCGCCGCCCGTTTCAACTGCGCAGCCGCAGAATATTTTCGTGTTCGTCGCCAACTGAGCATGGATCTCCATGCCGATAACTGCTTCCCAACCTTCTTTGATCATAAAAAAAAATACGCGAACTATCTTTCAAAAAGATGATAGTCCGCGTCGGGCTGAAACTCAAAAACGGCAATCCGCTACTTGATCGTCATATCGAACGGTTTTTGACGAACGGGCGGCGGGAACACGTTATAATTCGATATTGGGAAGCCGTTTCCAACCTGATAAACGGGACCGAAAGGATAAACGGGCCGATACTGACGACGCCGGTAAAAATACGGATTCGAATAATAATATCCGCCGCCTCCACCGGGCACGACATAGACATTTTGCGAAGGCTGAACGATTGCAGCCGCCGCAGCCCTTGCCGCTTCGGCCTCTTCGCGTTGGATCCGTTCCGCCGTCAGCCGGGCCGACAAGGCCTCGCGCTCAACCCTGCCCTTCTCGATCTGTTTCTTCAATTCCTCGGGCGACGGAAAGCCCATCCGGGCATAGTTCTGTTCGTAATCGCGCTCGGCCTGAACTCGTTTGTTCCTGTATTTCTCAAGATCGGCGTTCGTTACGGTCCTAGCCTGTTGGGCAAAGATCGGAAATACCGCCGAAAGGCCGATAAAAGTCCATAAAAATGCTTTGATCTTCATTGTTCCAGTGCTCCTTTTAACGAAGATATTACCACATACGACACACCGCGCGGAGAGTAATGCGGAAGCCCGCGCGTGAGCAAGGGCTTAACATCCAACTGGAGCATTACGCCCTTGCTCACGCGCGGGCTTCCGCATCGCTGTCTAAAACCCAAAACTGATCCCGACTCGTCCGGTCCGGCCGATAGTTCGAAAGCCGTTTTCAAAATATTCGTAATCCAATAAATTCTCAATCGTTCCAAAAACCCGCAGATTGTATTTCGATTGATCGAACGTAAACGTATAACCCGCCGTCAGGTCGAGCCGCCGGTTGCCTTCAAAACGGTAGATGTACGTCCCGAAGGTGGAGTTGCTGAATATCGGCGCCAGATAGGAATTTGAGGCGAGCAGATCGGCATTGATCCAAAACTTCTTTATGCGCTGGGTCGCGTTCAACGTTAACTGACTCGATGGTATTCCAAGCGTCCGAAAAACTCCGGTGCCAGAAACCTGCGGCACAAGTTGGTCGCTATTCGTGTAGGTGTACGATGCAAAAATATCGGTTGACGAAGTGGGCTTCACACTGCCGCTAAATTCAAATCCGCGTGCGACGCCGCCCTTCGTATTGATGTAGCCGCCGAACGGCCGAGGCGTCGAACCAATCGCGAGTGCCGAATTTCCGAAACCGATCGTGTCGATCAGCCTTGTGTAAAAGAACGTTGCGGAAGCCGTGATTTTTCTACCGAGAAAATTCTGGTCCACTCCGGCATCAAAGGCCGTGGTCTTCTCAGGCTTTAAGCCCGGATCACCGAGAGCCACAAAAGCGTTCGACGGAAACGTATTGAAGAATGTCCCAAAACGTTCGTATAAGGACGGCACCCGATATCCATTTCCCGCGTGTGAGCGCAACTTCGTGCCGGTGCTTGAAATGTAATAAGAAGCCGAACCGTCGAACGTTATAGCCGACGGCGGATTCTCTAACGTTAGGTTCGAGTAAGGAGCGTTGTTCAAACTAAATCCGGGCGTGCCAAGTTGAAAGAGCTGCGCCCGAAATCCGCCGGCAAACTGCAGCCGGCCATCGAGCAGACTGACGAGGTCCTGAAAATAAAAAGCATGGCTCGATTGATCGGCGTTCGTGAAGTAATCTTCCGTGCCGCTCGGCGTAGACCCTTCGTTGCGGAAATTTTCCCGCTCGAATTCGTAGCCCGCGGTAACGCGGTTGTAGCTGTTCGGCGTCCAATCGAAATGTCCGTTCGCCGTGTGGATCGTGCCTTCGAAAATGCTGGTTGACGCGCTTTGGAATCCGGTCCCGAGAATGCCGTTGTCGTTTGTCCTCGTTGTCGTCAAACCGGAATAGTGGCCTTGAAACGTGAGCTGATTGTTAATGACCTGCGTCAAAACGAGCTGGCCGTTAAAGAATTTCGACCTCTGCGAATTGTCCGGGTCGTTCGCATCGAAGACAAAGTTTACGTTGGGAACCGCAACGATGATGCCGTTGTTGGATGCCGGAGGATTGAGATCGGTATCCGGGCTGGAATTCAGCGCGACGAACGCGTCCGAGAAGAAAAACCTCGCCGAGACATTTGTCGTTGAAAAGGGATTGAATTCGACGCGCGACTGAACATTCGTATTATTCGCCTTGTCATCGCCGTCAATGCCTTTTGTGTAAACGGTTCGCGAAACGGCCGCGTTAAAGCCAAATTTTCCGTCGCTCGTCCCCTTGCTCACGTTTCCGCGAAAACGCCCGAGCCCCAGCCCGCCTCCGGCACCGCTTACCTGTCCATGCCAGCCGCTTTGGGGAATCGGCGTCTGAAAATCGATCGTGCCGCCGATGGCGTTTGTTCCGTACAACGACGACCCCGGGCCACGCAGCACCTCGACTTTGCTCACGCTCGTCAGCGTCAGATCGGAAAGAAACGCCGTCGCGTCACCCGTGATCGACGCCGAATCGCGAAACCGAACACCGTCGATCAAAACCGCCGTGTCCTGATTGCGAAGCCCGCGCGATTTGATCGATGCCGTCCGCCCAAAACCGCCAAGCTGCTGCACGCGAAATCCGGGAATAGTGCGAAGCGAATCGACAAGCGTAATATCGGCCCGGTCGCGCATCTCTTGTCCGCCGATGATGTTAACGGTCTTGGAAACTTCCTCGACTGGTTGTGACGCATCGGCCGAGACGGTCACCGTTTCCGCTATACCGGGACAGTTACGCAAAGTTCCACATGCGATTTTCGTGAAATCGAATTCGTCTACGGTTGTCTCCTGACCGGATACAACTATTTGCTTCTTCTGCTCATAGTTTTTATCGTCGGTAAGCTCTGCCTCTACCGTATAGTTTCCGACAGGTATCTTTTGGAAAGAATATTTTCCTTCCGCATCCGTGGTTGTTTTGGCAATGATTTTGCCCCCTTTTTTGAGCACAACGCTTGCTGCGGCAGGCGATCGGTTTGTGGTGACACGCCCGTTAACACTTGCCCCCGTTTGGGCTATTAACACGGACGCAAGGAAGATTATTGATAATAAAAGGTGAACTGCTCTCATTTCATGCCCTCTTCTGCCCACACGCAGAATGGTTCTAAACCTGACAGAACGAGGAAAGTTCCCGACTTGATTGGATTAATTCATTGGACCATTTGTTCATTGATTCATTTTTGAAATGATCAGATGAATCGATGATCCAATGACCCAATTTCCTTCACGGTTGCGTGGGCAGCGTTGGATTTTCACCAAGCTTCCTTTGCATCGTCTGTCTAACAATGTCAATTAAATTGACCTTCAACCACCGTTTGATCTTCTTCTTCGCGACTTTGCGGGAGAAGATTGTTTCCCGCAAAGTCGCAAAGACGCGAAGAAGAAACGATCGTCAGTAAATAGTCGTCACTCGCACGTTGCCGCTGGCCGGATTTTGGTCCAGCAGAACGTTTACATTAAAAACCTCGTTCAAATTCGCTTCCCGCAAAACTTCTTGCGGTTCGCCCATGGCAAAAATTCGCCCTTGGTGCAGCAGAATCAATCGATCTGCAAACTCTGATGCAAGGTTAATGTCGTGCGTTATGATCACCGCCGAATAATTTTCAGCACGACATTTTTCGCGGACCAGCCGGAACATGGACGCCTGATGCGCCAGATCGAGATTCGCGGTCGGCTCATCGAGCAGCAAAATTTTTGCATTCGTGGCGATCGCCCTCGCAAGCACGACACGCTGGCGTTCGCCGCCCGACAGTTCGTTCATCAGGCGGTTTTCAAACCCGACAAGCTCGCATTCATCCAAAGCCTCATTCGCTGCCGCGATATCATCTTGCGATCCCCAGCCGAACGAGGATCCGTTTGCAAACCGTCCCGCCAGAACAAAATCGCGCACCGTAACCGGAAACTTCGTCTCGTTCTCTTGTGCCACTACCGCCACGCGTCTTGCGATGTCGCGCCGCGAGTATGCGGCAATCGGCCGGTCGTCCAGTAAAATCTCACCTGAACTCCTCGGAACCGACCCGTTCAATGCCTTGATCAATGTAGTCTTCCCTGCCCCGTTCGGCCCGAGCAATGCAACTATCTCGCCCTCAACCAATTCGAACGAAACATCTCGCAGCACTTCGCACGGGCCATATCGAACAGTTAGTTTTCGGACCACCAAAGCAGCAGGCGAATTGTCAATTGTAAATTGTGAATTGTCCATTGGACCCCAAAGAAACCGTCGGCTTTTGATTCAACACCAATTAACAATTGACAATGGAAAATTTACAATTGTGGCCTTCAGTTCTTTCTCAACAAATAGATAAATAACGGAGCACCGATCAACGCCGTGATCGCACCAACGGGCAATTCCCGAGGCGCAATCGCCGTTCGCGCCACAAGGTCGGCGGTGACAACGAATATCGCGCCGGCCAAAGCCGAAAACGGTATGACAGAGCGGTTATCGCTTCCGGTCGAAAGCCGAATCAGATGCGGTACGATCAACCCGACGTAACCGACCGAACCACTCGCCGCGACGGTCGATCCGACCAGCGCGCTGACCGCAACAAAAACTATCAATCGCACGCGCCCAACCTCGACGCCAAGATCGAAAGCGTCACGCTCGCCGATCATCATCAGGTTCAACGCCCTCGCCTGTGAAACAAGCACGACGGTACCGATCACAGAAACCGCGAACGCCAGATATACTCCGTTTTGTGTCGATTGCGATAGATCGCCGAGCAGCCAGAATGTAAAGCTTCGTAATTTTGCCGCATCAAGCAAACTCGTT
>JABFSB010000385.1 GCA_013140875.1 Acidobacteriota bacterium | reverse complement strand
CAGTGCGGTCGCACCCGAACACAAGAAATTTCTTCAGATCGTCGACCATTGCTGCATCTATCTATTGATCGCGGGCAGCTACACGCCGTTCGGAATAGTGATCGCCGGCGGTTCGTTGGGCCGCGTGCTGCTTGTCGGAATCTGGACGTTTGCCGTGGTGGGCATCGCGCTAAAACTTATTTTTGGAAACCGGTATCCGATCATCTCGGTGACTTCATATCTGATCATGGGCTGGCTTGGAGTGTTTGCGGTGCAGCCGCTTTTTGTGGCCCTTGGCGGCGTGCCGGTCGCTCTTGCCGTTGCCGGCGGGATTGCTTATTCACTCGGCGTAATTTTCTTTCCCTGGACAAGTATCCGTCATCATCACGCCATCTTTCATGTCTTCGTAATGGCCGGGAGCATATTTCACTACCTGGCCGTGGTCCTTTACGTCGTCCCTCAGGCGGCGAATTTATAACCCATTCCGTGGACCGTTTGAATAAAGCTGGGATGCTTGGGGTTATCCTCCAACTTCTGGCGAAGCCATGCGATATGAACGTCAACCGTCCGCGTCGAAGGCATCGCGTCGTAACCCCAAACTTCATCCAGCAAATGATCGCGCGAGTGAACGTGACCACGATTTTCGATCAAAAATTGGAGCAGTTTGAACTCCATCGCCGAAAGTTCGACAGTATCGTTATTCTTGACCACTTCGGCTCGCTTGAAATCGATCGAGACCTCGCCAAACTTAAAAGTATCCGTGCCCTGACCGTTAGCCCGGCTGACCGGCGAACGTCGCAGCAAGGCCTCGACCCGCGCAAGAAGTTCTATCATTTCAAACGGCTTGGTCAGATAATCATCAGCCCCGAGCTTTAGCCCGAGCACCTTGTCGATCGTCTCGCCTTTGGCCGTCAGCATCAGAACCGGCGTCGCGATTCCCTTCTGCCGCAAGTCTCGGCAAATGTCGTAACCATTCTTTTTCGGGAGCATTACGTCGAGAATAAGAAGATCGAATGGCTGACTTGCGGCAAGTTCAAATCCGTCCCTGCCGTCTGTGGCCGAAGTCACGTTAAAGCCTTCGCTAATTAGACGGTCGGTCAACGTTAGCACCAGGCCCTCTTCATCTTCGACCAGGAGAACTTTCATTCTTTCTTCTTGTTCCTCTTGTTCTTCTTATTCGGTGGTTAGGTTTTAAGAAAAACCACGGAAAAAGAGGAGTAAGGGGAAGAGGAGTAACGTCGGCGGCTCAGTCCTGAATTGGCAGTTCGATGATAAACTCGCTTCCCTTCCCAACCTCGCTCTTCGCTCCAACTTTGCCGCCGTGAGCCTCGGCTATCTCTTTTACGAGAGCCAGGCCCAATCCGTTTCCATGTATTTGAGCATCGACAACTTCTTTCGAGCGATAAAACGGCTCGAAGATCTGTTTCAGATCGCCGCCCCCAATCCCGATGCCGCGGTCCTCGACCGACAGCTTGATCGCACCCGCTCCGTTAGCCGCCGAGACGCGGATCCATTTTGAGCCGTTGCTATACTTTACGGCGTTGGAGATCAGATTTTGCACGGCCGTGGACAAAGCTTCGGGGTCGGCATTGACGGAAGGCAGTCCGACATCTACCGACTTCTCGACGTCGAAATCTTTTTCTTCGAGAATCGGCCGGCATTCGTCGATCGCGGCATCCACGACCGATGCGACATTTACCGCTAAAAAGTTATACCTTCTCTTACCTGAACGCGCTCCGGCAAATTGAAGTATCTGCTCGACCATAGACGACAGTTTGCGGCCTTCGCCTTTGATCAAATTTCCATAGCGTGTCACCTGATCACGGTCGTCGGTCACGCCGTCGGCAAGATTTTCACCCGCCGAATAAATGACCGCAAGCGGCGTGCGAAACTCATGCGAGACACTCGAAACAAAATCTATCTGCCGCTGAGCAAAACGTTTCGAACGAAGCGCCGAAAGAACAATTGCCGCGATAGCTCCAACAAGTAGCAGATAGACGCCCAGTCCGATAAAAAAGCTCTTTAGAAATTCGCCGCGGGCAAACGCCTCGATCGAACCGGCCTTATGCTGAACTTGAAGCGTCCACGGATCTATGCCCTCGCTCGTCGTTGCAATGACCGAAGTCCTGGCTTTTACGCTTGTTTGCCCATCTTCTTTAGGCTTAACCTCGACGGTGAATGTACCGGTCCGATTACCTGTGTCAGAGCTTTCAGTATGGGTAAAAGTCTTACTCTCTACATGCTCGCTTACCACCAAGCCCTGCCTTTTCTCGCTTTGGAACTGTGACCATATTCCCCGGTCACGGAGAAAAATCATACTTTCCGGCATCAGGTTGAGTATCTCGGCCTCTGCATCGCTTTCGGCAACAGCACCGGACGGCTCGAAGATAGGAGTATCCGCTTTACCTTTTACAGCTATCCGGAAGTTATCCTCGGGAAAGTGTTTTGCGACAAGATCAGGCAGGATTTTGTCCTTAATAACCAGCGGATCGAGTGCGATTACCAGAAAGCCGAACCGTTTCGGATTTGTAGGCGGTACCGGCGGAACACCTGCGGGTCCGCGACGTATCATTATCCGCTCGAACCGTTTTTGAGGCTCATGAATCGGCATGACCAAGGCATAAGACTCTTCATAAAATGAGTTGAACGGCCGGCTTTCAATAGTTGCGCGCAAAGACAAAATGTCGGATGCGATTTCGCCCGGTAGAAACTTTCGCTCCTGCGTACTGTACTTCAATGGCTGAGCGTTGTTCTTACCGAAAAACACGAATTCGCTGATCAGATCGGGATACGGCGTTTTGGACTTCCAATCGTCGTAATGGATATTGAACTTGACGTTTAAATCTTCGAAGTAATCGTAATTTTCATCAAACTCGCTCCGATCGTCTCTCTCCCACATTCCTGCAACTGCTTGAAAATTAAAGTACGCCGCCTGCATTTCGCGGTTAAAATCGTCGGCAAAATTCTTTGTATCCGCCTCGGTACGCCGCTGCATTTGTTCGCGCTCGGCTTCGCTGGCCTGCCGCAGCCAGTTGTATTGCAAGCCCAAAAACAGAGTAAGAACAATCAACACGCCGCTGACCGCAAAAGTTGTAACCCACGAGCCCTTCATCACGTCTTTGCTTCGAACCACCCGTATTCTCTATTTTTTGCCTTTCGGTTGTAAATGGTTTTAAGCGACATTTTACATTCTTAACAAACTCTTTGCTTTGTCTTAACCATCGAGGCACAAAACACGGCGATACTTTGGAATGTCAAAACAGCAGCGACGGCGGATCACTCGCTGTTACGGCCGTCAGGAATAGTCTAAAATCAAACGGAGAGTAACATTATGAAGCGATTTATCATTTCAGTTTTATCCATTTCGGTCTTTTTCGTAGGTTTGGGCTCGTTGGCAGATCATGTCGGGGCAAAGTTCAAATCCGATGAGAAAGCATTGGAGATCGTCCGCAAAACTCGCACGGCCTTAGGCGGCGATGCAGCATTAGCCCAGGTCCGCAGCATGGTCATCACGGGCCGTACGGTCCATACTTTCAAGGTCGACAATGCGGAACGTTCGGAACCCGGCGAGACCGAGATCGCGTTGCAGTTTCCCGACAAGCTTTTACAGAAGATCAAGATCGGCAATGACAACGGCACCGGTGCAAAAGTTGTTTCGGAGAACCACGAGGTCGTAATCGTAAGCAAAGACGATGCGGCGAAGACGCCTGGCAACGGCGAATTTACGACTGCCGATGGCAAGAAGATCGTTATCAGGGAACGCATTCCGGCCGACGGCGACGCCACGTTCACCAGCGAGGACGGTAAGAAAGTGATCGTTCGCAAAATCGAAGGCGGCGAAGCAGGCGTATGGACATCGAAGGAAGGCGAAGACAAGCACGTCGTGATCGAGCGTTCGGCCCATCCCGGCCCGCAGGCACATAGCGGGATGAAGCATAACGAACTGCTTCGCCTTTCGCTTGCCCTGCTGATGACCGCACCCGAAGGCATCGATGTCAACTACACGTTTGTCGGCGAAAGTGATATCGACGGCACAGCCGTTAACGTGATCAATGCCGAATTCGGCGGTGCGAACTATAAACTGTTCATCGGAAAATCGAACAATCTGCCGGTTGCGATGAGCTATCGCGGAATGGGAATGCCGAAGATAATGAAATTCACGAAAAGTGATGCTCCGGCTGGCGAAGCGGCTCGCGACCACGTCACCTTCACCAAAAAGATCGACGCCGAAATGGAATCGGTCGAGAATCTTGTCAAGTTCTCTGACTACCGCGCCGTCGGCGGAGTTCAGTTACCCTACAAATGGACGACCAGCGTCGGTGGAAATGTTCGTGACGTATTTGATGTGACTTCTTATGACATAAACCCCGCGAATATCGCCGACCGATTTGCAGATCAAAAAGTTTTCGTGAGAACAAAGAAAGCGGACGGACAGTAGGTTTCGCTTGATTTGCGACATAAGAATGCGGCGGTTCGGATAATCCCGGCCGCCGCTTTTCCTCGTCGGACCGCAAGCGGGACGCTTGCGGTCCGACGATAGGTCAGGCAGAAATCTTCGCACCCTTTTGCTTTTCGGCAAGTTTTGGGACCAGAGTCTTCGCTGCGTCGATCGCGCCTTTGATATGACGTTGGTGAGTGAAATGTCCCGCAACATAAATACCTGGCACGTTCGTCTCAAACGTTTCAGGATCGTAAACAGGGACCTCGCCGGCCTTTCCGGTTTCGGTTTCAACGCCAAGATCCTTCATCATCGTCAGATCGGCGTCCGACCCGATCAGCACAAAAACGACATCGTTCTCGATAACAACCCGATCACCGTTTTCACTTTCAAGCTCGACTTCTTTCTCTCTGATCTCAACGACCTTGCCTAAGAAAAATAATTTAAGACAATGCTCATTCAGCTCCTCTTCAAGCGGCTGCTTCACCCAATATTTTATACAGCCCTGTTTCGGATCGTTGTTCTCCCAATCCGCACGAAAGATCGCCAGCGTAGTCTCGGCCCCTTCCTGCGCCAAAAACAAAGCCGCCTCGCCCGCCGAGTTTCCACCGCCGACGATCAACGCGTGCTTTTTCACCCACGGATAAGTCTCATGAAAATGGTCGCTCACCTTCTGCAGATCTTCGCCGGGAACATTCAGCTTTCGCGGGTAATCCATCGCTCCTATAGCAAATAGGACGTTCCGGGCTAAGTACTCGCCTTTATCGGAGACGACTTTGAAATCAGCTTCGCCTTCGTCTTCGCGTCTTTGCGTCTTTGCGGGAAACTCTTCTTTCCGCACTTCCAAAACCGCTTCTTCCGTCCTCACATTCAGCTCATTATCCAAAACAAACCGAACATAATAAGAAAGCAGCTCCTCCCGCGTAGGCTTTTCCCTCGCGGGTTTAAGATCGCCGTCATTAAATTCCAACTCGTTCGTCGTAGAAAAAACCGTCAGCCCGACCGGATAGTTATAAACCGTATTTCCGATCAGTCCCTTTTCGATCACGACATACTCAAGCCCCGCCTTCTTAGACTCATACGCCGCCGCAATCCCCGCCGGTCCCGCTCCGATGATCAGTAGGTCGTAAATGGATAGTGGATAGTGGACAGTGGACAATGGACAATCCTCTAGGCTCGCTTCGCGGTTTTGATCGATGCCGTCAACATTCGAATCAACTCGTTGCAATCTTCAATCAATGAATCAAATTGAGTTTCCGATAGATACTCAGAATCCTTTAGCAAGTTCAACCAGTACTCTGTTTCTACAGCCTCTTTCAAAGATATAGACAATTTATGGACAAAATCCGCTTTCGATTGAGCCTGGTTTGCCTCAGCAATGTTTGCTCCCACCGAAGTAGCGGAACGCAGTAGCTGTTTCGACAACACATATTCTTTGTTCTGTTCGCACAAGTATCGGTATAGCTTTACGCTTCGCAATGCGAACGCGTAAGACTTGATCTTCAGGGGATTTTCTCGATCATTGTCCATTGTCCACTATCCGTTATCCATTTTCCGAAGCATTGTCCATTGTCCACTATCCGCTATCCATTTTCCGAAGCATTGTCCATTGTCCACTATCCGCTATCCATTTTCCGAAGCATTGTCCATTGTCCACTATCCGCTATCCATTTTCACCGGCTCCGTTATCCATTTTTCTAAGCTCTTCAGTAAATTTCTCTATCTGCAACTTCGTATTCTCCAGATTCCGCTTCGATTCCAGATAATTCTGCCACTCGTTCGTCGCCGTCAACGCCTTGGTCACGTCTTCGTCCAGTGCATGCGCCATCACCACAAGCAGATCGCTCAGCGCCTCGTGCCCTTGCAGCAGAGATTGAATTATCGTGTACGCCAGCTTTGCGTTCGGCAAATCTATGTCGAGTTCTTCCATATTGATTTGAGCTACGTTCATGTTTACGGAGCCGGGTTTGCCGCTCCAGGCGGCGCTAACCAAGCAACCGTTCGCGGACCGCTCTTTTTACCACCTCGAACCAGAGTGATACGTGATCGGTCATAGTGTCGAAAGACTATCTCTCGTGTGATCCATTTTTCACGCCGAGCAATCTCCGCATTCGTGCCGTAGTTGATTATGTAGGTTTGATAGCTTGGATTATTAGCGACTTCCCGGAAAACCCGCTTTATCATCGCAACAAATTTGGCTTTGGTAGCTTTTCCTAGTTCCTCGACAATAAAGGCTTCAGGCGGCAGGTTTGGCTCGCTTGCTCCGTTTGGCACGATCCAAAGGTCGGTCCTGAACTCGCTGACATTACCGCCTCGAACATATGTCACCAACGTTTTGTCGACGTTCCTAAATAAGAAATGATTACTGATAAGCCGCTTTCGAGCCTCGATCTCGCGAACGGTGCCATAGGTTACAATGACTCCTCTCGTTCCTTTCTCACGCCTATATAGATCAGCCATAAAGGTATCCAAAACAGATCGGATCATGCCGTTCGTTGTTCGCCCAAATGAATCAGCCAACTCGGCCTCTTTCTTAATTTCCGGACCAGTCTCCGGCGCCTGCGAGAACGCGGTTGGGCGAACGAAAAGCAAAACTAAAAAAGCAAGAATGACAAAACCTTTGAACATAGGGATCACATCCTAATCTACACGGCTATGCTAATTTCAAATTATTCGGCGGCAAAAATCAAAGAGATGTCTGAAGGTTGGATTTGATCTAAGCTCCGTTAGGAGCGGAATGTTTGTAGCATGAAACGACCAATGTCATAAAGCTCCGTAGGCGCGGCATGTGCTTTAGTTCTCGTTTTAAACATGGTCGGCCCTTCGGACTAAAAAATCTCCGCAAGATCGAGCTTGAATTTCGGCAGAACGTCCTCGCCGGAGACGAATTTCGGGTTTTCGAGAATCTCGACCGACCCATTTTCGCGATAGATGTGGACCTTTTCTTCAAGAGGATCGATCAGCCAACCGAGCCGCACGCCGTTTTCGATATACTCTTCCATCTTTTTGCGCAGCCTCGGCAGCCGGTCGGAATCAGAACGAAGTTCGATCACAAAGTCGGGGGCGATTTTTATGAACTTTTTCGATCGCTCGGATTTTGAGAATGCATAATATCGGTCTTTTAGTATCCACGCTGCATCCGGCACACGTTTAGCCCCGTTCGGCAGAGTGAGCTTTCCCGAAGATTCAAAACAGACGCCTGTTTTGTCCTTCTTTGCCCAATTTCCAAGCTGTAAATAGATGTCGAAATTTTTAGCACTGGTTTCAATGAAGGTCGGCGGCATAATCT
>JABFSB010000066.1 GCA_013140875.1 Acidobacteriota bacterium | reverse complement strand
GCCCGTCTGGACGCCCGCTACAACCGAGGCCTTCGCCACATACGGCACAACCGACCAGAACGGCGCGATCATCCAGCCGATCCAAACGCCGGGTGACGTGTATCCGCAATTCGGCGGATTAGAGGTGACGACCAGTTCGACGCAGTTGCAGGAGCTGACCGACGCTTATATTTATCTCGCGACTTATCCGTACGAATGCTCGGAGCAGATCGCGTCAAGAATGATCTCGACCGCCGCTTTGCGGGACGTGCTCAATGCCTTCAAGGCAAAGGACATGCCGACTGCCGCGGAGCTCGAGGCGAAGTTCAAGCGCGATGTCCAGATACTGCAATCGCGTCAGCGCGACGATGGCAGCTTTGGACTGTGGATTAAAGATCGCGAGCGATACGAGTATCCGTTCCTTACCGTCCACGTCGCGCACGCACTCGCATTAGCGAAGGCAAAGGGCTATAAGGTGCCGGATGAGATGCTGAACCGGACGAAGCCATACCTAAGCAACATCGAAAGCCATATGAACGACCAATGGCATAAGGCTTCGCCCGAGGTGCGGTGGACGATCTCGGCCTATGCGCTGTATGTTCGCGACATGATGGGTGATAAGGATGTCGGCAAGGCGAAGAAGCTTCTCGCCGAAGCGAAAGCCGCGTCACCTGTCTCACCGGACGGCGAAACGACAATGTACAACACGCGGATGCCGTTCGAAGCATTGGGCTGGATTTTGTCCGTGCTTGCGAATGATAAAGGTTCGGCGACCGAGGTGGAATCGATAGTTCGTTATCTAATGAACCGAACGACGGAGACCGCCGGAGCGGCGAATTTCGTCACTAATTACGGTGATGGCGGCTGGCTGATCATGTACTCGAACCGCCGTGCCGATGGTGTGCTGCTTGAGGCTCTGATCAAAGTTCGGAGTACCGGCTTTAGCCGGCCGACCGCGGAGGATGGGCCGCCTAACGGCGGAACTCCGAACGCGGCCGTCGAAGACCTCATCCCCAAGCTTGTTCGCGGCCTTCTCGCTCATCGCAAAAAAGGCCATTGGGGCTCGACGCAGGAGAACGTATTCATCCTGCTTGCGTTGGACAAATACTTCAACGCATTTGAAAAAGTCACGCCGGATTTCGTTACACGAATCTGGCTGGGAAATACGTATGCCGGTGAAGAAGCGTTTAAAGGCCGTTCGATCGATTCCAACGTGCTGAACATTCCGATGTCGTACCTTGTCGACCAGGGCGGAACGTCGAATCTGTTCATCGATCGACAAGGTGCCGGACGGCTTTATTACCGCATTGGGATGAAGTACGCGCCAAAGAACCTAAAGCTCGAACCGGCCGATTATGGATTCACGGTTCTTCGAAAATACGAGGCCGTCGACAACAAAGACGACGTCAAACAAAACGCCGACGGAACGTGGACGATCAAATCCGGTGCACGTGTGCGAGTGCGTTTGACGATGGTCGCTCAGGCCCGCCGTTATCATGTTGCCTTGGTCGATCAATTGCCCGCCGGGTTGGAAATCCTCAACCCCGAACTGGCAACCACCGAAGCCATTCCGCCCGACACCGGCGGCGGCAACACGAGCGTTATGGAGGTCGGCAGCCGCTCTTATGGCCGCAACTACTATTGGTGGCGGATGAACTGGTTCGAACACCAGAACTTCCGCGACGAGCGGGCCGAAGCATTCAGTTCGCTGCTGTGGGAAGGCGTATACAACTACACCTACGTAGCACGCGCGACAACGCCGGGACAATTCGTCGTCCCGCCGGCTAAGGCAGAAGAGATGTACATGCCGGAAACGTTTGGCCGAACGGGTACCGATTTTGTGAAGGTTGAGTAGAGACGTCGGAGCCTGTTCCGAAATAACGAAAAACGAATAGCGAAGAACGAATAACCGTTATTCTCTATTCGTTATTCGTTATTCGTTATTCCGGGGAAATAGCGTTAAAATTCGTGGCCATGAGAGCGATGTTATTTTTATGTCTGACGATGCTGACGGGATCGATTTTTGCACAGGATATCCAGAAAAAAATCTTCGATACCGAGAGAGCGTTTGAAAAATTGGTTGGCGAAAGAGGCATCCGCGACGGTTTTATCGAATATCTGTCACCGGTCGGTGTGATGTTTATGCCGGACGCGGTGAATGGCCGCGAGGCGTGGAAGGCGCGGCCGCCATCCAATGTCGCCCTGACCTGGAATCCGATCTGGATCGACGTTTCGTCGAACGGAGTCATGGCTTACAGCATCGGAAATTCTCAATTCCGGCCTAAGGGGAAGGATGACACCACCGTTTCTTACGGCCACTACATAACGATTTGGCTGCGGCAGACGAACGGTGAATATCGTGCGGCTTTGGATGCGGGAATACATCATGAAAAGCCTTTGTCGGAACCGACGCAATGGCGCTCACCCGCTGACAGTGGAAAAGGCACAAATCCCGACAAACTGTCAGCAGGCGATTCGGCTGTAGCATTCTATGAATTGGCCGCCGGTGCCGGGACGCAAAAAGCTTACAAGTCTTATCTTGCCGACGATGTGGTGATGCTGCGTGAAGGCAAGCAGCCCGCGTTTAATAAAAAGGACGCTTTGGCCCTGATCGATGGCGATATGCGCATAAACTTCGGCAAGCGAAAGTCTTTCACCGAGGCCATCGAACTCGCTTATGTCAACAGCCCTTACAGCATTACCGACAAAAAAGGGACTGAGACGGAACGCGGAAATTTCGTGCAGGTGTGGAAGCTCCGGGGTAAAAAATGGTTGATAGTGGCGGACTTATTGGTTCCGCTGCCGAAGAAATGACGAGGAGCGCAAGCCTCACAACCGCAGGCGTAATTCGACGAACCTGATACAATGTGTACGGAACAAACTCTGCTAAAACGATGCAGTCGCCAAAATCTCAATCTGCGGACAAATATTTCAATAAGGTCGTCGAGATTCTTCGTATCGAAGCGTCAGCGATAGGACGGGCGGCGGAAAAACTCGATCCGTCGAACGTCGAACGTGCGGTGAATATCATTTCGCAATGCGGCGGGAAGGTCATCGTGACCGGAACCGGGAAATCCGGCGTCATTGCACAAAAGATCGCGCAAACTTTGACCAGTACGGGCACCATTGCAATCTTTGTTCATCCGTCGGATGCGATCCACGGAGGACTTGGCGTCGTCACCACCGGTGACATTGTTATAGCGCTAAGCAATTCCGGCGAGACGGACGAAATACTCGCGATGCTTCCGGCGTTAAAAATCCGTGAGGTCGCCGTTATCTCGATCGTCGGCAATCTTGCCTCAACGCTTGCCCGCCAGTCGGACGTTGTTCTTGAAGCCTCCGTCGACCGCGAAGCGTGCCCGCTAAATTTGGCGCCGACGACATCAACGACCGTCGCGCTCGCCATCGGCGATGCGATCGCGATGACTCTGATGGAATCGCGCGGAATCACGGAAGAAGACTTTGCCGCAAATCACCCGGCCGGCCGGCTCGGAAAAAGGCTGACGCTTCGGGTCAGCGACCTGATGCACGAAAGCCCCGACGTAAACCCGGAAACCGGCTGGCTCGAGGTCGTCCGGTCGATATCGAAATATTCGCTCGGGGCCGTAAATGTGGTGGACAGCTCCGGGAATTTGGTCGGCATCGTAACCGACGGTGACCTGCGGCGGACGATCGAACGCTCGGCGGAAAGCGGCCTCGACGGGCTTACCGCAGAGCAAATGATGACGGCGTCGCCGATCACCGCCAGGCCGGAGATGCTCGCCTACGACGCGCTTCAAATAATGGAAAATCGAGCCTCGCAGATATCGGTTTTGCCGATAATCGATAGTGACAGTCGCTGCGTCGGTCTGCTCAGGGTCCACGATATTGTGCGGAGCGGCCTATGAACGAAAACGGACAAACACCTGACCGATGTTAAGAACTTAATGCGAAACGAACTCGACTTTGACTTACATCAAATCCTGGACGACGAGATTGAACGTCGACACGCTTTTTTACGAAATGCGAAAGGAGGTCGAGCCGTGACGGATACGCCGGGCGAGATCGAACGCGTCCAGTTCGAAATGATGAAGCGGCTCGGTTCTCGACGCCGAATCGAGCTGGCTTGTGAGATGTACAACGCGGCGAGGATGGCTATTTTGAAGTCGATCCCGGACGGACGTACAGCGGACGAGCAAAGAAAGGCCTTTGTCGAAAAGATGTACGGCACTGAATTTTCCGAAAGACTGTTTGGAGATATCGAGCGATGAAACTGATTTCCGTTTTAAGCGCGTTTCTTGTAGCTATCTTGTGTTGTTCCGGCGTTGCCGCCCAGCGTCCCGAAGTGACGATCAGCCTGAACGAAACATTCTTCGATTCGCTGCTCGACGCCGTTTTTCAGAACGCCGGGCCGATCGAGTTTTCGATCGCGTCTAATGACGGTGGAAAAAAAGAAAAAAGTGCAGAAGTTTTTGGATTCGGTCCGGGAAAAAATTCAGAGTGCAAGGAAGTGATTCAGCTTCTCCGCGAAACAAACGGCGTTCGTACCGCGGTGCGCTTTCGCGACGGGAAAATACTTGCACCGTTGGCGTTCACCGGCAATTACAATCCGCCATTCGTCGGGTGCGTTCCGTTCACCGGTTACGCCGAAACCGTCATCGATCTTGATTTCGACCAGCAGAACCAGAAACTCATCGCTCGTGCACGCGTCCTTAACGTATCTTTGAACGGTACCGGCGGCGTCGGCGGCACGCTGATAGCGAAGATGGTGCAGAGCTCGATCGACAAAAAGATCAATCCGATCGAGGTTATCCGGCTGGACAAATTATCCTTCCTTTTACCGATCCGAAATTCGGGAACGCTTAACATGAAGGCCGTCGGCATGCGGACCGGTTTAGGCGCAGGCATGTTAAATATCCACGTTGCCTACGAATTTGCCAAGTAATTTTGATCGTCGCGTTCGCCGTATCTACTCGCCCGCAATTTCAAGCATTCTCTTAATTTGACTGCTATCCAAGCTCATCGCGGTTCGGTGGAAGGCGCTTGTTGCGTCAAATTTTGTAAACCGTTTCGACGAAAAGGTGTAGCGAAGACGCGTTATCTATGATTTTTTGCTCTATTTTGGGACATTTGCCGCTCTGGAATGCTTTTTGCACCAATTCCTGTTAGCCGGTTCTTCCGGTTCGATTTAATCAAAGGGGGAACCTATGAAAAACAATCTTAGAAAATTAGCTGTCGGCTCGGTTGCCGCTGCGGCGGTTATAATTGGCTTGAGCGCCGATGCGGATGCCCAGCGTGGACGTGACCGCGGCGAACAGCCTCAGAAGCAAGAGCAGAAACAGGAATCCAAGGAGCGTGTACGCCCGCAGCAAAACGAACCCGTTCGCCCCGAACGCACGGCGCCTGTAAGGCCTGAGCGAAATGTCGAGAACGATCAACAGGTTCGGGCAGCGAGAGAGCGTCAGCAGCAGATTCGTCAGGAGCAGATCAGGCAAGAGCAAGTAAGAAATTCTCAGGTTCGCCAGCAGCAGGACAATGACGAGCGAAACCGCCGGGCGCGACAGCAGGAAGAGTTTCGTCAGCGTCAGGCCCAGCAGGACAACGACCGGCGTACCCAGCAGCAGGAGGAAGAACTTCGCCGACGTCGTTCCGAGCAGGAGCCGATCCGTCCGGAACAGATCAGAGAATCCCAAACCAAGCAGAACGCGGCCGAAAGGCAGCGACAGCGGGAATTGGAGCAGCAGAACCAGATCAGGAATTCCCAGATTAGGCAGCAACAAAATAACGACCGACGCAACGATCGGGTCGGCCGTGATAACGATGATCGAGGCGATTTTCGCGACCGCAGGAACAATGCCGAATTGATCAGCCGTCAACAGCAGGAACAGCTTCGCAATCAGCGCGAGCAGCAGTACCGATCCCGCTGGAACAATAACTGGCAGAACCTGCAAAACCAGCGTCAGCGTCAGCTTGAACAGCAGCGGCGTCGCTCGTACCTGCTTTATCAACAGCGTTACTGGGACCGCATACGCCGGGATCAGATAAGGCTTCAGCAGGCGCGATATTACGATAATCTCTACAACAACTATCGTTATAATCGCGGCGGCCAATATTATTACACCAGCCAATACGGCGCGAGGATGCTTCAGGACGCTATCAACTATGGTTACGAAGAAGGCTTCCGTGCCGGCCAGGCCGACCGCAACGACGGCTGGGGTTATAATTATTCAAGCTCTTACGGCTATCAGGACGCAAGTTTCGGCTACGATTCCTATTACGTCGATATGGGCGAATACAACTACTACTTCCGCGAAGGATTCAGACGCGGCTATGAGGACGGTTATTACAGCCGTTATCGATATGGCAGCTATTCGAACGGCAGATACAGCGTGATCGGTTCGCTCGTCGGCACGATCCTCGATATCGTCCGCTTCTGATCCGAACTAACTTTTATTTCGTCCCGCCGGTCTTCGATGAAAATTGGAGACCGGCTTTTTTATAAGGCTCGTTTCAAACGGTAATTTGTACATTGTAAAAGGCTTTATTATCCTCTAACAGAATGGGATCACCGCTTGTTGCGATCATCGGCCGTCCGAATGTCGGAAAATCTACACTGTTCAACCGTTTGACCGGGACGCGCAAGTCCATCGTCGGCGATGAACCGGGGATCACGCGCGACCGCATATTCGGCGATGTTGAGTGGAAGTCGAAAACGTTCGAGCTGGTCGACACCGGCGGAATCGTTCCGGATGACGAAGCGATTATTCCGGCAAACATCTTCAAACAGGCCGGTTTTGCTATCGACAAATCGCTGGCGATCATTTGGGTCGTGGACGCAAGGGCAGGCGTGACGCCATTGGACGAAGAGATCTCGCTTTTCCTGCGAAACATCGGCAAACCGGTGTTTATTGCCGCCAACAAGGCCGAAAGCCGAAAGGTAGAGGACGAAGCGGGCGAGTTCTATCAATTCGGTTTCGACCTGACACCGCTGTCCGCTGAGCACGGAACTTCGGTCGGCGATCTGCTTGATAAGGTATTCGACGTTCTTGAGTTTGAAGAAGAGATCGAAGAAGTACCGTCGGACGAGATAAAACTAGCGATCATCGGCCGGCCGAATGTAGGGAAGTCATCGCTGCTCAACAGCTTGCTGGGCGAAGAGCGGGTGATCGTTTCTCCGATTGCGGGAACGACCCGCGATGCCATTGACACCGAATTTGAGGCCGACGGTCAGAAGTTTCTGCTAATCGACACGGCTGGAATTCGACGGAAAGGAAAGACGACGGAAATGGCCGAAAAGCTTTCGGTAGTCATGGCAAGGAAGGCTCTTGAACGGGCGGATGTCGTGGTCATGGTCATCGATGCCGTTGAGGGCGTGACGCATCTTGACGCAAATATTGCGGGTTATGCGGTCGAATCCGGCTGTTCCGTGATCCTGGCGGTCAATAAATGGGACGCGGTCGAAGAAAAAGAGACGAACACGATCTACGATTTCGAGCGAACGGTGCGCATGCAGATGAAGTTCCTGGACTGGGCGCCGATCGTTTCAATCTCGGCTCTTACCGGCCAGCGAGTCTCAAAGCTTTTGCCGCTGGCAGTGAAGGCTAACAAGGCCCGCAACTTTCGCGTGCCGACGGCCCAGCTAAACAAATTTTTTGAAGAAAGTATCTCCCAGCCACGCGGCGGAACCGCACCCGCACCGGTAAAGGGCGGTTTCTCACGGCTGAAAGTGCAGTATATTACCCAGGGCGGT
>JABFSB010000085.1 GCA_013140875.1 Acidobacteriota bacterium | reverse complement strand
GTGCTTAGCGCCACGCGGATTCTTTTCGGGATGTCCGAGCAAAACGAACTGCCGCCGATCCTGGCGAAAACACATTCGCGGTTCAAAACACCTTACATTTCCATTTTGCTCACGGCCGCCATCACGCTGGTGCTGACCATTCAAAGCTCGTTCCTAACGGCATTGACAATCGCAACCGTCACGCGTCTGCTGGTTTACGCAACCACATGTCTGGCACTGCCGGTTTTAAGAAGACGCACAGGTGCACCGGCAGGTTTTCTTACTCCGATGGGCGTAGTGGCGGCGGTCCTTTCGCTTGCGTTGATCGGGTGGCTTTTAACGCGGGTGGATTTCGCGAAGGAAGGCCTGCCGATTCTCGTCGCGGCTGGAGTGGGCCTGCTTTTGTACGCGGTTTATCGATTTATACGACGGAAAAATTCGCCGGTCTCGTAGGTCACGCCTTGCCGAAAACGCCTTCGCCGAGAAAATTTTCCCGCAGATAGCCGATCGTGTCCTGCAGAGTTTCCTGAGGATCGCGTGGAGAAAATCCCAGTTCTTCCTCGGCCTTCGACGAATCGAAATACCAGAAATACTCGGCCTGCTCGACTTCTTTTGAAGCAACAGGCGATGCCTTGCCCCAGTTTTTGAATACGGATTCGATAAATGTCGAACCGGCCATCGCCAGTTTCTTTGGAACTTTCAACATTGGTGCCGAAACGCCTGAAAGTCTTTCCAATCTTCCGAAAAATTCGGGAAACGTCATGTTCGCCGACCCGAGCAAATACTTTTCCTGGTGCCTGCCTTTTTCAAGAGCTGCTATAAAAGCCGCGGCGGTATCGCGAACGTCGACAAAATTCAATCCGCCGGCAGGGCTATACGGAATCTTTTTGGCAAGGAAATCGAGCACGGGTTTGGTCGAGCTTAGACGCTCATCGTCCGGCCCGAGCAGCAGCGACGGGTTGAGAATAACCAACCGGCGTTTCTCTCCGTCAAAATCTGCCAAAGCTGTTCGCTCCTGATAATATTTCGACGCATAATATGCCCAGCGTGAGATCACTTCCACGGGCTGCGGGAAGGTCTCGTCAAAGATCTGCTCGTCCTCGCTTGCGGCGATCGTGCCGCTCGACGAGGCAAGAATCATGGTCTGCACACCGGCCTCTTTTGCCGCCTCGCACAGTATCCGGGTTCCTTCGACATGTATCTTGTTCATCGCGGCGGCATCTTCATTGTCGCGTGAAACTTTGCCCGCGAGATGAAAAATCGCGGACACATTCTTTACCGCTTTGCCTACGTGCTCACGATTCGTCACTGACCCTTCGACCGCCTTAACACCCGCGTCCTTCATCCATTCGGGCACGGATGACGCCATCACCTTCAAATGCTTCTCGCCTTCGTCCAGAAACTGCCGCACGATATGCGTACCGAGAAATCCGGTCCCGCCGGTGATTAGAATTTTCTTTTCGGTTTTCGCGAGTGCTTTTGTTTTTGCCATATTCTTTTTGCCACAGAGTTCACATAGAACAATCAAAAGTTCCAAAATCCTCTGTGTCCTCAGTGGCCTCTGTGGCTAATTCTTCCACGTTCGCCGAATCGGATGGGCCTCGGTATTGAACACAATCTTCTTAAAATCCAGCGTCTTTTCCGGTGCAAACAAAAGATAAAAATACTTAAAAGTTTCGGCAAACAAAAAGCTCTGCATTGCGTCGGACTTTTCTTTCGTCACTACGCTTTTGAGGTGAGCGTAGCCGTCCTCCGTGCGGCAGTATTTCACAAAGTCTTCCCACATCTGCTTACCCATCGCAAGATATTTTGGATCCTTTGTATATTGATAAAGGTAATAGGTCGATTCGACTATCTCGGGCCGCAGCGGATAACCGGCATGTTCGACCTTGCCGGTCTTGTAGTTATAAACCTCCGGTTCGATGCCGTGGACCTGCCACATCCTGAACATCGAATCCTGCAATGCCCGGGCGCGATTCAGATCACCGTCGAGAGCCAAAATCGCCGGAAAAAATGCATCCAAAGCTCCGGTGGTCGTTTCCGATCGCTTGCCGGTGTTCATGTCCGCGTGGCCGTACCAAAGTTCGCCGACTTTCATCGGGCCGGTGACGTTCTTTCGGCTCATATCTTCGCTTTCATCAGCGAGGTACGTATTTATCTTAGTGATCGAATTTTCCCACATCGAGCGACACTCGGCATCGTCGAAAAGAATCGCGGATTTTAGTAAATATTCGTAATAAGAATCGATCTCGGCGCTGATATGCGTGTCGGCGTTGGTCCATTTCCCTGTTTCTACATTAATATTTGTACCGACAAGCCCAATAGGCGATCGGCGTTTATACGTTTCAACCAAAGCACGTTTTGCCTTGTCGTAAAAAATGGGTCTGTTCGTCAGCTTGCTGAGTGTGCCGAACTCGATCAGCAACGTACCCGTTTCCGCCGGGTTCGTGACTTCGCCGCGCGTTTTGCCGGTCTTTAAATTGACGTATTTATACGGCAGGCCGGTCGGCGAATCGAAAACCGGCAGCAGCCGCGTGCCCAGGTCTTCGGCCATAGCAAGCAGTTTCTTATCGCCCGTGATTTGATAATTCGACAGCAGGCCCCCGAGCAGACGAATCGTTATCTCGAAATTCTGAACGTCTATGTTCTTATCGAATTTCAGATTCGCCGTTATGTACTCCCGCGTCGCATCGGCCTCCGATTTCAGGCCCATCAGATACATCGTGTCCAACGCATCCACCGGCGTCATCAACAGCGGCTCGGGGTACCAGTCGTGACACGTTTTGCTGAGAGGCTTCAGATCGTCGTGCCCGGTGCAGTATTTTTTATAACCGTTCCAAGCGTGAAGAAACTCTGATTTAACCTCCGCGGCAATGTTCGCTTTATTGATATTCTGCGCCGCGGCACTATGAGTGAGGACGGCGACGAACGTCAAGAAGACGAAAAATAAGATAAGTTCTGGCCTTACCCCTGTGCCTCCGTGGCTCTGTGGTAAAAAAATCTTATTCATCGATAACCGGCTCCTGTTTTCGCGACTTGCGCCGCTCTGCCTTCCAGGCTTTCCTCGTCGCGGCGACATCGAACTTATCGCGTTTCCCGTCGCGCATATTCTCGACCTCATACTGAACCCGTGCGGCGATCAGGCGGTAAGCCTCTGTGTTCGGCACTCCCGCGGTCATGTCGCGAAGCTCTTCGTAAGGAAGAAAGCGGCCGATTTTTGCTCCGATTTGGGCGCCGAGACTTTGGCGCTTCGGGATTGTCATCCCTTTCGGATAAGCCTTAAAAGTTCCTGACAAATAGATCGGTAAAATGCCGATCTTTTGATTTAGGGCAAGGTAGCCTATGACAGGTTTGAATTCGGCTATCTCGCCTGTTGTCGAACGCGTACCTTCAGGAAAGATAAGTGCGTTGTAGCCTTCGTTCAGGATTTGCGTCACGTGGCGCAATGACTGCCTTAGGCTTCCCGTGCGTTCGATCGGAACCAGCGTTGTGAAATTGTTCATATACGCCCGTTTGTATTTCGTGTCGAACCAGTAATCGGCTGCTGCAACGGCAACGGTTTGCTCTGCTACGTCTTTGCCCAAGGCTTTCTTAACGAGGCCGGTATCGATGTGCGAGGCATGATTCGGCGCGACTATGAAATTCACGTGCTGCGGCACATTCCCTTCGCCCTCAATGGTGGTATCAAGCACGTTCGTGTAAAGTCGCTCCTGCGCAAAATCGACCGCCGCATTTCCGATCCGCCGCACCAGTGAAGGAATAAAAATCTCCTCATCGTCTTTTTTCTCTTCAACCCGCGGTTCGTCGGCCAGCTTTTTCGATTTATCCAACCGCTGAACCGCCGTCAGCAGTTCTCGAACCGTCTGCACTTCGTTCAGCGTATCGGGCGAAAGAACGCGTCCTCCCGCATCCTCGACCGCGGCCTGCAATTCGACAAACATCAATGAATCGAACCCGAGGTCGGCCAGTTTGTCCTCGACTGCAACATCGGACAGCGGTCGGTTCGAAACGGTCGCGACGATCTTGCGGATCCACATCACATTGTCGTCACCTTTGGACTCGACAGCCGCTTTCGTCTTGCGTTTATCGCGATCTTCGAGGGCCTGCAGCATCTCGACCACCTCGGGCCGTTTTACTTTTCGCGTTGCTGTGCGCGGAAGTTCGAACGGCGTCACGTGCAGAACCTTGACACGTTTAAAGAACGCAAGGCCCGCCGATATTTCGCGAAAATGTTCCTCGATTTTTTTATTAACCTCGGCCCGCGACAAAGATATTTCATGCTCATAATCGGGCACCACCAGTGTCGCGATCTTTTCCCCGCCGTCCTCATCCGGGAGGCCGACGACGCTCAATTCTTTTATGAAGCCGGATTTCGAATAAAGGTCTTCGATCTCGTCCGGATAAATATTTTTTCCGTTCGAATCGATGATCACATCCTTCGACCGGCCGACGATAAATAAATTTCCGTCCTCATCGATCCGGCCCAGATCACCCGTCCGCAGCCAGCGGTCCTGCAACACGGCTTCGGTGGCTTCTTCATTGTTGTAGTACCCGAGCATCACATTCTGCCCGCGGGCCAGCACCTCGCCGACGCCGTTGTCGTCCGGGTTGTCGATCTTTACCTCGACGCCCGGCAGCGGTTTTCCGACGCTGCCGCGCAGCAGCTTATTGCCCGGCCGGGCGACGGTCAGCACCGGCGAGCTTTCGGTCAATCCGTAACCTTCAAGCACGGTGAACCCAAGCCCGTGCAAATCTTTCTGCACCTTCTCACTCAACGCCGATCCGCCTGAGATTAAGTAACGCATCTTCCCACCCATCCCTTGATGGATCGGGAAAAATACGATCGGGCCAAGATTGAACGGAGTGTTGTCGCGTATCCAGGCGTTAAATTCGATCACGTTATCAGCCAGATCCGCGATCCAATCCCCGCGTTCACGCAATCGAGTTTTGATTCGCCGATGCAGCATCTCCCACAAAGCCGGTACGCCGACCATTCCGGTCACATGGCCGTTCTCGATCGTCTTCGACAAATCTTCAGCCGTTAGCTCATTCAAATAAGTGATCTGCGTCCCATTCGAAAACGGGGTCAAAAATCCGGCTGAAAATTCAAACGTATGATGCATCGGCAGCACCGACAAAACGCCGTCCGTCAGGTCCATGTCGAGTACGCTCGAAAGCATCGAGATCATGTTCGTGAAATTTTTGTGCGACAACATCACCGCCTTCGGCTTGCCGGTCGTACCGGAGGTGAAGATCAGCGAAGCAACCGCATTAGACAAAACCTTCGGCGGCAGCAAGGCGAGTCGTTTCGACTCCTCAACCTCGTCCGGCATTTCGAAAACTTCGTCGAATGTCCAAATCGTCGGACCGCAAGCGTCCCGCTTGCGTGTTTTACCCCCAGTCTCAAACGCCGCCGAAAGTCTTTCTTTCAGATCTGGATTCTCCGCCGCCAGCTTAGGACTCAAAATAATCGCCGAAGCCTCACCCGCCTTCGCGAAATTGACTATCTCGTCCACCGACGAAGCCGGATCGATCGGAATCGCCGTCGCGCCCGCTTTTAGGATTCCGAAATAGGTCATTCCCCATTCCGGCATGTTGTTCGAAAACAGGATCACGCGGTCGCCCTGCTTTATGCCGTTTTTCGCGAGAAAACCCGCAGCCCGCAGCGTCAGTTCGCGAACATCCTCGAAGGTATACTGCTCCTTCCGTCCATTCCGCTCGATCCGCATCGCAACGCGGGTCGGGAACCGCTTGACCGAAGTATCAAACAGATCGAGCAGATCGCGATAAGTATAAGAACGCCTCTCCTGAATTTTCAGCTCTTCCTCAAGCGTCGGCAACACCCATTTCCGCATTCCCGGAAAATGAACGTTCAGCCAATAGTCGTACCAATCCAGCCGTTCCGGATACCACGGCAGCAGATGTTTTTCCTTCTCCTTAACAACCGACATCAACGCCCGCACGTTGTCCGACCGATATAGATATTCATTATCGATCATGAACGGCTTAAACATCGCAAACGCGTCCATCGTCTCCTGCGTCGCGCGTTTGAAATCCTCGGTTGATTTTTTCAGGTCGGAAATGGTGCCGATCCGTCCGCCGCCCCACCGCGGCGTAGCACGATCCATCAGATCGTCGGCTCGTTTTGCCAATTTGTTCAGCATCGGCGCACTCGTTAATTCATACGCCCGCTGCTTCACCGGAATTGCCTCGACCATTCCCGCCAGCTTGTTCGCGATCTTGTTTCCCGTCTCTTTCTCTTCAAAATGCTGCCGCTTGTACAACCCGACCAGCCCGACGATCCGCTTCATATCGTTCGGATTCGAATCGCCCGACGACGCCTGAAACACCAGCGGCGGATTCGGGTCGACCAGCGCATTCATCGCCGCCGCGATTATCACGCCCGCGACCATATCGACTGGGATAACGTCGAGGATCAGTTTCTCATTGACAGGAATTACCGGCTGGCCTCTTAACGCGATCAATATCAACGGAGCGGTCGTAGTAAACCCTTCGTTCCAGCCCGGGAAAGGATACGACTGCGACGATTCAACGATCGAAGGCCTAACAAGCGTCTTCACGATATCGTCCTGCCCGGCAATGATCTGCTCCGCCAACGATTTCGAATATGTATATATATTCGTCCAACCCCAATACTCGGCACGCTCGGCACCTAGCTCGGTCGTCCGTTCGCGTATCCACATCTTGCGTTCGCGAAAGATCGCCGACTTCAATTCCGATTCATCATCCGGATCGCGGCCTTCTTCAATAAAGCGACATCGGGCCAACTCACGAAACTTAGCCGCCTGTACTGCGTCGTCCGCTTCCTGACGTGCCTGTTCGCTCAAACGAGCACAATCCTCGACCTCTCGATTCACATCGAACGTCGTCCCGACCAACTCATTCTTCCGCGGAAAATACCCGACCACCGGCTCGTTTTCCCAAATCGCCCCCGAACGTTTGCCCGCCACAAAACAAGTCGAAACATGCACCAGCCGCGGCTTCTTCATCATCCGCGCCATCTTGATAATATTGTTCGACCCGACCACGTTCGTCCGCAACGCAGATTCAAGCGGCGGATTAAACGTCACATTCCCGGCACCGTTGATAATGATGTCGGTGTCGCGCATTATCTTCTTGGCTTCCTTTTCATCAAGCCCAAGAAATGCATTCCCGACATCGCCATTCACCGGCACAACCTTGCTCTTTATAAAATCCTCAAACCCCTCGCCGTATTTCTCACGCAGCGGATCAAACGTCGGCGAGGTAACAATACTCGTCCAAAACCGTATCTTCGACTCATTCGCGTCCCTAGCCCTAACGGTCGCATAAACCTTCCCGATATCCGGAAAATTATGCAGCAGCATCGACAACGTAACCTTCCCGACGAATCCGGTGCCGCCGATGAAGAAGATCTTCTTGCCCTTAAATATTTCTGTTGGTGATAATTTCATTTCTTAAGCGTGCGGAGCACGCCACATAACTTTAGCTATAGGTGGAGCGAAGCGTAACCTGTAGACCGAACGATACCGACTACGGAGCGTGTGAAACACGCGACATCAATCCCATAAATACTGACGATTAAATTCAACGCCATGCTTCTCCAACAACTCAAGATATTCATTCTCAAACGGCTGCTTCGCGTGGTGGTTTTTCTGATTCTTGATATACAAACGCACCTGTCCGCGACGGACGAACTAACGGTGAACGCTCCGTAACGACGCTGCCATGAAAAATTCGGATTATGCCCCTTTG
>JABFSB010000358.1 GCA_013140875.1 Acidobacteriota bacterium | reverse complement strand
GGGTAACCTGCAAGGACGGATAGGCACTAACCATGTTGTTCTTGTAATAGATCCAACCGGTCGCCGAATCGGGAAACTCGTTACCAAGCGATTCCGGAGCGATAAGTTTATTACCCGGTGCAACCAGGTCCGGTTTGATCAGGTTATCGTATTTGCGGGCCCCGTTTGCGAGAGTGCGATAGCCGCGTGTCGGCCCTTTCGAGCTGTAAGAGGCGATTGTATCGTCGGCTCGAGAATCGGTTCCAAACGTGTTTACGGCGCCGACCGTTATAACCGAAGGCTCGATTCCGGGAGAACCGATCGTGCCGTAAAGTTTATTGCCGGCCGCGTCCTTACCGTTGTTGCCGGCAGATGCCACGACAACAATGCCGGCGTTTACGGCGCGTCGAGCGGCCAGGCAAAGTGGATCATTAAGATAGCTGTCGCGTGCCCCTGCACCCAAGCTCATATTGGCTACGCGGATGTTGTACGTTGCTTTATTTGCGATCATCCAATCGAGTGCGGCGATCGCGTTGCTCGCGCTTCCGCGTCCGTTATCGTCAAGGACGCGAAGATTCAAAAGGCTCGCGTTCGGCGCGATGCCGTTGTAGTAACCCGAAGCCCCATTGCTGAAAATATCGTTTCCCGCCGCGAGACCCGCAACGTGAGTACCGTGGCCGAATTTGTCCGCCGTCGCGGTGTTACCCGGCAGAAAAGAACGATGAAGAACAACTCGTGATGTGATCAGCGGCTTGAAATCGGCATGAGTACCTTCGATGCCGCTGTCCAGGATAGCGATCCCGACCCCTGCTCCGTTTACAGTAGTCGTGAGCAGCGGACGCACCAGCGTCGTTCCCGTTGTCGTCTCGATATGGCCCGTTGCCCCCGTCTCACGATCTGGAGAAACGTATGCAACCTCGTCGTTTTCAATAAGCTCCTTGATCTTTGAAAGCGGCAGATCGGCACTGACGAAACCGGTATTCAGAAACGATTTTTTTACCCGACCCCGCAATTTGAGCAAATTTTCAGCCAGCACACCGGTCTTTTCTCGGTTGCCTTTAACCTCAGTCTCAAACAGCGCATTTTTGTCGGCGTCACTCAGATTATTGCCGAACATCCGGTTCAACGGCGTTTCACTTTTGAGCTCGATAATTACCTTTTGGTTTTCATCGGCATAGAAGCCGCGGGACAATTCATTGGCTCTTTCTTCAAGATCGGGAGCGATCTTCGTTTTTCGCACCGGAGCGTTAAGTTCCGTCGACTGGCCGGAACCGGTTTCGTCCCGAACTATTTCCGCATTTTGCCGCTTCGATGTCGGGGACTGAGCAAAGATCCGGATGCTCGCTACGTTCATGAGAACGAGCGAAAACATTACGATATTTGCGATCGATCTTTTCGTTACTGAAACTTGTGCTGACTGTGACATTGCTTTTTCCTCTGAATAACTTTCGACCGATCCAACCAGTCGAAGACGACAATTCGCGTCTGCAATCTCTTTAGCAAGGTCTATGCCAAAAACATAAACGCTGCAATGACAAGAGTTAGTCGTATTTGTCGATGTTTTTCTTTGGTCAGTTTGAACGAGTGCTCCCGGTCAAATTGAACGAACGTGCGGCCCGGCGACAAAAGTAAAAGGCGGGCCGCAACACAGCCCGCCACTTTCGGTTTTGTGCGATTATCTCTTCGATCAAACAAAGAGCGTGGTGCATTCGTCCGAGCCCCTGTAGCCCGCTTTTGCAAAGCTCTTGTGTGCGCTGGCGAAATCGACATTGCTCAACATGCAAATATTCTTCACTCGTGAAACCAGCTCGACGCTCAGGGACGCAAGGCAGCGTGATCCAATGCCTCGGCCACGATATTCGCGGCCCGTATAAACGCCTTCCAGATAGATGACGTCGTCCGTTTGGGCGATGATATCGGCCTTGAAGACAAGGTTGCTACCGTCGAATACAACGAAGACGCGTCCCTGTTCTATGCGTCGCATGACGCGCGTAAGAAAGCCTTCGCGATCTTTCGTCATCGGGTTCACGCCGCATTCCATCTCGGCAACTTCGGCCTGCGCCTCGGCTACTTGGATGAGCTCTTCGGGTTTTGCAGACCGGACGTTCCATTCGCATTTCTGCACCATGAACGGGTAGCTGAGCTCGAACAGGCGTTCTTTACAGGTCAGCTTCGGCCTGGTCGATCCGTCGGTGTAACGGCTCCAGAATCTCTGGGCCGTGTCACCGCTGGACATGATCAGATGAATAGGCGTCCGGGCCGAACGCGCCGTTATGGCAAGTGCGGTCAACGCGTTGTCGGAGCGTGCTTCGACAAGTGTCGAGTGGCCGATGAGAGCGACGCCCTCAAGCGAGCCGTCCGTTCCGCGGTATCCGTAGTACTGGCCGCGATTGAACTCACTTTCCATGCCGTTGTCGGCAATAAAGCTTGCCATCACCACGGTATGGACCGGCCTGAAAGCGAGGAATTTCAGCGTTTCTTCGCGATCGGCGTTTTTGAGTTCGCAAACCCGCGAAAGATCGGGCGCGAGCATGATGAACGAACGTTCATACATCTGGCCTTTCTCTTCGTGTGCGATTCTTCTCATTTCTGCTTTCATTGGTTTTTCCTCTTTTTTTTACTTGTTGGAAAAACAACTACCTCATCGCAGCCGTGTTATCGCCGCCGAAAAGAATCGTCTGTGCCATCGTTACGTCACCGACAAGAACGCCGTCTCCGTCACCTACAAGGACGCCGTCGCCTACCAGTACGCCGTCACCCACCAGCACACCGTCACCGACCAACACGCCGTCGCCGACCAGAACGCCCGATGCCATCAGCACGGTGCCGCCGCCCATCGCCGTACCGTTGCTCCAGAGAACATTTGTGCCCAGCGTCAGTCCGCCGCCGAAACGACCATCCAGTGATGGCGTACCGGCCGAATTATAGTTTATGCCGTCCTCGAACCAATACCAGTTCTGGTAAGTTTCGTTGAACTTGTTGACCAGGTTAGTACCTTTTACGTAAACGTGGTTTGCAAGAATGCCTTGAGCCCAGGGAAACGTATGACCGGCGATCGTGGTCGATGCGGTAGGTATCGACTGACCCGACTGCAGCATAGCGTTGCCTTTCGCGTAGTCGTCAAAATCCTTGTCGAATTTGTATGTTCGAGCGATGCGGATCGCACCGTCGGTATTGAGTTGGCCAGTTCCCTGTTCGAGCATGTTGACGCCGTTTAGAGGCTGTGCCGAATATTCGAGCAGCATCTTGACCATCGTCGGCGTTAACTTGGGGTTCATCTGGAAGAGCAGGGCCGCAGCACCCGCTGCCATCGGTGTCGACATTGAAGTACCCGAAAGATACATCATGTCGTTGTCATCCCCGGCTATGTTCAGCGTGGAGTTGGTCAGGGTGGGGAAGAGTGTTACCAACGTGCTCGTCGACTTGGCCTTGGCGGCGACGATCTTATTGCCCGGGGCAACGATATCCGGCTTAATGACGTTGTCGAAATGACGGCCGGTCGCGTCGTCGTAATAGCTTCGCGTCGGGCCGTGCGAACTGTAGGTAGCCATAGTGTCATCGCCGCGTGAGTCTGTTCCCAGACTGTTGCTTGCACCGACGGTCAAAACCGAAGGATCGTTCCCTGGAGAATGAACTTGGCCGTATATCTTCTGTCCGGTAAGGAAATTTTTGCCGTTGTTGCCTGCCGCCGTGACGACAAGGATGCCGTAATAGTTAAGATCCTGAACCGCAAGGCAAAGCGGATCATTGGTCCATGTATCGACAGAAAAAGTTCCCAGGCTGAGATTTACAACCCGGATGTTGTAGGTTGTGCGGTTGTTTTTAACCCAGTCCAATGCGCTCAGCAATGACGACGTCGTGCCAAAACCAAGGTTGTTAAGGACCTTGAGGCTGACAAGGTTCGCCTTCGGCGCGATGCCCTGATACGCACCTGTGTCTCTGGACGCGCTGCCGGCAAGAATGCTGGCGACGTGGGTTCCGTGGCCATAATCATCTTCGGTCGAGCTAACGCCCGAAACAAAACTTTGACTATAAACGACGCGTGAAGTCAGCGTTCCGTCATTGAACGATTTTTGCGCCGCGTAGATTCCCGAATCGATTACGGCGACGCCGACACCACTGCCGTCGAGCGAATAAGCCGAGGTACGGCCATATCCGGACGGCTGTGAACGCATCCCGGCGGTTCCGCTGGTCGTTTCGAGGTGTCCAAGAGATTTGATCTCGCGATCGGGAGAAACATAGTTGATAAGCCCGCTTGTGGACAGATCGTTGAGGGCTGAAAGCGGCAGGTCCAAAACCAGGGTATCGGTATTGCCGATCCGGTCTTTCAATCGAACGTTGTTCTGCGACATGATCGCACGCAACACTCCATTCTCGGCGTCTTTTGCCTGAAGAATGACGTCGACACGTTTTGTGCCGCTCGGGTCGTCCGCCATCATCTGGCGAAGGTCAGGTGATACGTTGTCGCCGCGATAGTTTCTGCGGTCTTCGGGCGAAACGCGGCCGTTTTCTGCATTCGCGTTCGAGCCGCTAAAAATATCGATTCGTTCAAAGAGCTTAGCGGTTTCCGTATTTTCGATCTTCGCCGCATAGGCGGCTTTCGAACTGCCGCCGATGATCCTGAGTTTACCACTGGCGATATTATTGATAAGCTTGCCGCCTGCATTTCCGGCTTCGAACAAGTTGGTTATTTCGTCGACGAAAAGGATGATCTTTCCGTTTTTAGCGACAACACCATCGACAACAGCGTCGACAAGAGCCGAAACCTCTTTCTTCGTCATTGCCGACGAGAAAAGGGTCGCGGTCTCGAGTTTTAGCAGCGTGAGATCGGCAAGCTTTTTGTCGACGCTGCCATTAACAATACGCATGGCAAGCTGTTCGACGACGAACTCCTGATTCTCGCCTTTTTCATCGATAAGTACCGGTTGACGCAGATCGTCACCGCCTAACACCTTTATCAGACGAAGGGTTTCCTTCTCGAGGTTTAGGTTCTCACGCAGTCTTCCATCACGGCCAAGCTGCGTTAGATCGGTTGTGAATCTGGTAATTGCCGATGAATTCGACGTTGATCCTTTAGTGTCTGAGGCGAAGGCTCCGGCTGCGACGACGTTCGTAAAGATGAACGAATAGAGCAGAGCAAGAGAAATCGCCCTACGTAATAATGAGGGGTTTTTCGTTAACATTTCATTTCCAAGGGCTCTAAAATATGCGTTTGGCGATAGTTCGCCGTCAGCCCCGAGAATCAATAGTTGTGCCATTTACCTAAATATTGCAGAGAGGAGGTTTAGTTATGTTTGGCTGGAGACGGTGTTTGACGAATTTGGTCAAACTGCCTTGCGGAATCGGTCAAAGTGACCACAAAAAAAGGAGTCCGCGAACGGAACTCCTTTCTCTAAGCCGGAAAATTTTCTAAAGATCAGATCTCTAAAATGTCCACCAGTTCCTGGACGGCCCCGGCGCTTTTTTGAAGGGCGGCGCGTTCGTCGTTTGTCAGGCTGATCTCGATTATTTCCTCGACGCCGTTTTTGCCAAGCTTGACCGGCACGCCGACGAAGAGGTTATTGACGCCATATTCGCCTTCGAGGAAAACGGCGCACGGCAGGATCTTTTTCTTATCTTTAAGAATAGCCTCGGCCATCTCGACCGCACCTAGCGAAGGAGCGTAGTAGGCCGATCCTGTTTTTAACAAGCCGACTATCTCGGCACCGCCGTTAGCGGTCCGCGTAACAATGGCGTCGATCGTTTCTTTCGGCAGAAGTTCGGTGATCGGAATTCCGGCACAGGTCGAGTAACGCGGAAGAGGCACCATCGTATCGCCGTGGCCCCCGAGCACGAACGCCGTTACATTTTCTACCGAGACGTTTAAGGCCTCGGCCAGAAAGCACCGCATGCGTGCCGCATCAAGTACGCCCGCCATTCCCATCACGCGATTCTTCGGAAATCCGGACTTGCGGAAAGCAACCTGCGTCATCGCATCGAGCGGATTCGACACGACGATAATAAACGCTTCAGGTGAGTACTTCGCGACCTGCTCGGTCACCGCGCCGACGATGTCGGAATTCGTTTTCAGCAGATCATCGCGGCTCATGCCGGGTTTGCGCGGCAGGCCGGCGGTGATGATCACTACGTCGGAATCCTTTGTTTCTTCGTACGAATTCGCACCTACCAGCTTTACGTCAAAGCCATCGATCGGCGCGGCCTGGGCCAGATCGAGCGATTTGCCCTGAGGTGTACCTTCGACAATGTCAACCAATACGACATCCGCCAGCTCTTTGCTTGCGATCCAATGTGCAGCCGTCGCACCTACGTTTCCGGCGCCTACGACCGTAACCTTATTTCTTCCTGCAGCCATTTATTTTAGTCTCTCCAAGATAGTTAGATCTATACGTGTTTTATTGAAGGAACTATTTTATGATGAGTAGAAAGTTCCCGCAAACAGCTCTTATAAGATTATGAAAAGTGTCTCCTTTCGAGCGGCGTTCAGTTCCGCTCTGATCTTCACCTTCGTGTTTGTCGGATTCGGCCAAACGTCGTCGCCCGCTTCGTTTTCGGGCAAACGGCTTAAACGCATTGTCGTTCGCGGAGCGATGGTCGTTGACGGCAGCGGCAAGCCGGCGGCCGGGCCGTTCGATATCGTTATTGAGAACGACACCATCACGCAGATCGCCGGTTTCGATTCCGTAGCGGCCAAAGAGGGAAAAGCCCGTCGGCCGGGGAGAAGGGCGATCTTGATATCGACGCGTGCGGCAAATACGTACTGCCCGGATTGATCAACCTGCACGGCCATGCCCATGACGAGCGTGGCGGCGTGCCGATGCCGATCGAGTACACGACCAAGATGTGGCTGGCGTGCGGCATCACGACGGTTCGTGAAGCATGGTCGAGCCCGAAGACGCTTGAGTATCGTTCAAAGATCGAGGCGAACACGCTTGCCGGACCGCGGATGTTCGCGTACGGCGGTTTCCCCGCACCTAACCTGGACACGGCTGAAAAGGTCCGCCAGCGTGTTCGCGACTTGAAGACCGCGGGCTATGACGGCATCAAGCTTTACACCATGGACCGCGATCTGATGGCGGCGATGATGGATGAGGCCCGGAAACTCGGGATGCACGTCATGCATCACGTCGGCGTCGAGGAAACGAACGCTCTCGATGACGCCAGGCTCGGCACGACATCGATTGAGCATTGGTACGGCATTCCCGACGCCGCTATCGAATCCGGCCGGCAGAACTTTCCGTCCGACTACAACTACAACGACGAGGTCGACCGCTTTCGCTTCGCCGGCCGTCTTTGGCGCGAGGCGAACTGGGATAAGCTGATGTCCGTTCTCGACGCGATGGTCGCGGCCAACGTGGCGTGGGACCCGACGCTGGATATCTATGACGCGTCACGCGACCTGCAGCGGGCACAGACGAACCCGGCGTTTGCCGAATACCTCCACCCGGTGCTCGAAGAATACTTCCGGCCCAATCCGTCGAACCACGGCTCGTACTTTATCGGCTGGACCTCGACCGACGAGGCGTTCTGGAAAGAGAACTACCGCATCTGGATGAAGGCCCTGTACGAGTTCGAGCGACGCGGCGGCGTGATCGGAACGGGCGACGACGCCGGGTTCATCTATCAGATGTACGGCTTCGGCCTGATCCGCGAGCTTGAACTTCATCAGGAAGCGGGCTTTCATCCGCTCAAGGTAATTCAGCACGCCACGTCGAACGGTGCAAAGATCCTCGGCAAGTCCGACACCCTTGGCCGCATCCGCGTCGGCTATAAGGCCGACC
>JABFSB010000412.1 GCA_013140875.1 Acidobacteriota bacterium | reverse complement strand
CCGCTGCGATATGGTCGCCAACGGTGTGGTTGCCGCAGCCAAGAACCTCGGCGTTTCGATCCCGATCGTCGCCCGACTCGAAGGCACTAACGTCGAAGAAGGCCGCCGCGTCCTCCGCGATTCCGGCATCGGCATCATCCCGGCCGAAGGCATGAACGATGCCGCCGAAAAAGTAGTCTCCGCCGCCAACGCCGAGTTCTAAACGATTTCCAAACAGAACAGTCTCGGCCACTTTTGGAGGCATTCGTCGATGCAGAAGCCCGCGCGTAAGCAAGGGCGTAACATCCAACGTTGCGCATTACGCCCTTGCTAACGCGCGTGCTTCTGCATTTTGGGTGGATTCTGCATTTACCTGAAAGCAACCAAATTCAATATATCGCACATCCATTAGCCAAGCTTTAGCTCCGATCTCTATTCTGAGGAAATAACTTTATGAAACAGATTTTGACGCTCCTGACGATATTCGTGTGCGCAGTTTCGGCATTTTCGCAAACTATTAGAAAAACAAGACTTGCGGCCGCCAAGCCGGATGGGATCATCCGCAGCATCAACCCCAAACCAGCCCGTCCCGCAACGCCCATAAGGGCCGCCGACGCCAACGGTTCCCTGCCCATCCGCCGCGTCATCTTGTACTCAAACGGCGTAGCCTACATCGAACGCCGCGGCTTCGTCACCGGCAACGCCGAGGTAAACCTGTCGTTCAAACAATCCCAAGTCGACGACGTACTCAAATCCATGGTCGTGCTCGATCTAGGCCAAGGCAAGATCGGGGCGGTCAGTTACAATTCGTCGATGCCCGCGTCGGCGCGCACTGCGGAAATTCCATTTTCGGTAGAAGCGGAATCTGGGGGCGAAGGAAGCGGTGGACTCGCTGAGGTCCTTTCGCAGATGCAAGGAGCAAAAGTGTCATTAGCCTCTACTAAAGGCACGGGAACGGGTTCGATATTGACCGTCGAAAAGAAAGTTATTGCAGGCGAGAAGGACAAGTTCGCGTCGACCACTCACTTTCTTGTGATCGCGTCCGAGATCGGCGAAATATCCAGCTTCGATCTCGCGGAAATAAGAAGCGTAAAACTCCTTGACGAAGGAACAAAGCGAGATCTGAACGAGTTCGCCAACGCTACGGCATCGACGCGGAGAAAAGATGCAAAGACGATAACCGTGACCAGCGAAGGTGCGGGTCAACGGGAGATGGTCGTAAGTTACACGATCTCGGCACCGATATGGAAAACTACGTATCGCGTCGTGCTCGACAATGAGGGAAAGCCATTCTTTCAAGGCTGGGCGATCGTTGACAATGTCAGCGATGAAGACTGGAGCAACGTGAAACTTTCACTCGTATCCGGCTCGCCAGTCTCCTTCATCCAGAATCTGCAAAAGCCACTATACCGCTACCGCCCTATCATCCCGATACCGGAGGACCTCAACTTAGATCCACAGATCTACGATGCGGAGGATGGTCGTGGTCAGGGTTATGGTTCGGGTTCCGGCTCGGGTTCCGGCGATGGCGACGGATATGGAAGTGGCGCAGGTGGCGCAAGCGTCAATGTTTCCGACGTAAGTGTGGGAAACAACTTCATGAAAGTAGAGACGAGTATCAGCGATGCACTGATAAATGAAAAATCCGGCGTTACAACCGCTGCGACGGGAAATGAGCTTGGCGATCTTTTCGAATACCGCATCGAGAATCCCGTTACTGTTTTGCGAAATCGGTCCGCGCTGATACCGATCGTCCAGACAAAGATGGAGGGCGAGCGCGTATCAATCTATAACGAATCTACTCGAAAAGATCGGCCGATGGGCGGCATGATGCTGAGCAATACAACTCCGCTGACATTCGAAGGCGGAAGCCTTACGGTACTCGACCGCGACGCATACGCCGGCGAAGCCCTAATGGAGCGCCTGAAACCAAAGGAACGCCGCCTGATCTCGTTCGCTTTGGATCTGGGAACTCGCATTTCCACCGTGGAAGAGGGTGACACCCGACCTGCTCAACTTGTAAAAGTCGTCAACGGCGTCTTTCAGGTCCATTATTTTCGCAGCGAAACTAAGACCTACAACCTCACCAATCAAACCGACCGCGAAAAGGTTATCTACATCGAACATCCTATCCGGAAAGGTTGGGGACTTTCGGACGACTCGTCCAAACCCGAGATCGCCACCGATAGATTTTACCGCTTTCGTGTTGTCCTGAAACCTTTCGAAAAGGCCGAGGTTCCCGTGATCGAAAGACATGGCCTGATGGATTCGTACGGACTGTCGTCGATAACCCGGGAGCAAGTCAACCTTTTTGTCACGCGACAATACATAGATGGCGATACCAAGGCAAAGCTGGAAAAGCTGATCGACCTGCGGGCTCAAATAAGCCAAGTCAACTCGAAGCTGAAGCAGTTTGAAGAAGAGGTCGCGCGGATCGAGGCCGATCAAAAACGGCTTCGCGAGAATATAGAATCGCTTTCAAAAACCGCCGAGGCAAAAACGCTGATCGCTCGTTATATTGCAAAAGCCGGAGAACAGGAAACCCGGCTTGAGGAAATGGAGAAGGAGCGGAAGGCTATCTCGGCGGATAGGCAAAGGCTGGAAATAGAGCTGGCAACCGAGGTCAGGAACTTTAAGATAAATTAAGATTTGGAGTGCTCGATTTCGGAGTAACCGTCTGTGACAGACGAATCAGAATCGGGCACTCTAAAGTTTGGCCTAAATCCGCCCCTTGCAGAACCCTCTTTTCGACTACGTTGAACGCATAAGCCTGAGCGCACTCAAGGCTTAATCGATACGTTGCATCTTAAGCCCTTGCTCAAAGCAGGGGCACCACGGGTTTTATCTTTTTAAACCTTTAGGCCCTTTCTTCGCAAAACCCGCATCAGGTTCCGTCACCCGTTAGATCAACAATGTTGTTTTTCTACGTCTTTGTTTAAACAAAGACGTTTCTTTCCCATTTCTACGTTCGTTGAACCAAGATCGACCCCCAAGGGTTAAGGAGAAATAAAAAAATGGCGGAAAGCAAAAAAACGTCCGGCGGCGACAAGGGAAGCCGCTTTACACTCGTTCTTGCCGATTTAAAACCGGAAGAAGAGCGCCCCAAAATAACAATTACCGCGACCGACGGCGACCTGAAAGCGATTCATGTTTCCGAGGTCGATGAGCAGGGAAGATTCGATCTGCCCGCAAACATTCTAAAATCGGCCCACCGGATATTTATCGGCCCACAATCGGATCAGGGAAGCGCTTCGGCAAACGAAGACGCGATTCGTTACCGGCCGAGCGATTTTGCCACACTGCTGGAAGCCGGCTCGATCAACATTTCGCGGCTCGTCTGGGAGAAGTGGTTCTTGTTCATCCGCTGCGTCAGCGGCCGGGTCCGGCTTTGTCGTCGGCGGCCCTGGTGGTACTACGAACTATTTACGGTAGCTGCATTGCCTAAGTTCGATTTGGAAAGAGCGACGCCGCTCTCAGCGGGACCATCGCTCAAGGCACACTCTGCCACGCTTCAGCCAAAGGCGGCGGCATCGATATCCGAACTGCTGTACTATCCGTTTCGCTGCCAGACGATCTGCAACGGCACGGTCGAGGTTTACCGGCGAAGATGCTGTTGCCGCCCGTGGATCTTCGACGATATCCGGCTTCCCGAACTCGTCCTCGACCTTGAGGACATTCTGCGCGGAATACCCGATGATATTCCATTCCCGCCAAATCCGAATCCGCCCGACCCGCCTTTTGAGATAGAAAAAGCGTTCTTCAAAGACGGCTCGCTGGACGAACTGACGGTAAATGCCCGACATGATCTGGCCGCGGTTCGAAGCCTTCCAAAAGCGCAACTGGCCGATTACATAAATGGCCGTCCGTACCTGTTTTGCCGACGTTCGTGCGGTGCACCGAAAAAGGTCGGTCAGGGCACCATCAATCCGGACGGCAAATTCAATATCTGCTGGATCGACCGGCCGCGGCCTATAATCGGCCGTTGTCACGATGAATATGCTTACGTCGTAAAACAGAAATTCGGTTTTTTCACGATTACGATCTATAACGGCGTAGCGGCAAATATCTGGTTTCATTACGGTGACGAGCCGACCCTGACGTCATACAGCCCATTCGCGTTTGCTTGCCGCAACAACGGTGAGCCGGGCGACGGCGCCTACCTGTACCTCGACATCATCGGCGACACGGAAAGCTGGAACCTAAAAACGCCCAATGCCACGAGTGCTACCAGCGTTGCCGCTCCGGCATACAACGACGGGCTGGCATTCCCGTCGGCAACACCGGCATCGGCCGTCGGAGCGATGTTGAACCGTAATTGGGGCGGCACGCTGAAGCTGAACTACAAATTCAGCGAGGACATGCGCCTGATAGGGGCAAAATATTACCGCATCAGCGTCACCGAGGCGGATTCTTTTGGCAATCCTGTCGGCGCCCCGATTAATTTGCCCGCACCGCCGGAGTGGGAAAAATCTGTGGCTGACGGAATGGGCGGGGCCGATATTGTGCCGGTATCGCTGGGGCCGAATTCAGTCGGCGGGCAAAACAGCCTGTGCCTTATCCCGTATGATAGCGGCCCCGCACCGAACGGAGGTGATTGGAACGCCGGCCAGTACCACGGCTATCTGAATACGAACGATCCGCAATGGAACGATCCGAATAAGCGGTACCTGGTGACCGTGGAAGTGTTCGACAGCGCCGGAAAGCGGCTTCGCCCGAACGGTACGCCCGCGACCGGCCTGCCGGGTGCGGAAGGGACCGCGAACTTCACGTTCAGGCGGCGCTTTCAGGACCTCGGCCCGACGGCCAATGTGCCGTTCGGCGCATTGACGCATATGTTCTGGTGGGACAATCGCGGCCTTACCGCCACGATCGAATACCTGAACAAGGACGGATTGATCTTCAATTCGGAATGCCTGTTTTTCCAGGGCTCGGCATCTTCGACCTTCGGAATCGGCTATCGCGCCTATCATCCGAACGAGATGTTTCAGCTCAATCACGGCATTTCGTGGCGGCGGGGTCTCGGTTCGGTGGCCGGCTCGACCGGCGTTCTGCTTGCTTCAAGCAGCGTCAATGTCGGGAAGCCGCCTGCTCTGCCCGGAAACAGTCCGACCAACACATTTGCCCAAATGCTTCGCACGGACCTTGATCCGACAAGAAAGAAATGTGCGTTCACCGTCTTTTTGGGTATCGGCGCGAAAACGTTTGACGGCGAAAATACCGTCACGCCCAATGTGCAGGACACGGCCGCTTTTGCAATTGAGATCAACTGATAATGAGTTGGTATAATTGACCAGAAGGCCTCCGGGAAATTCCGGAGGCCTTCATTTTTCTCAATCTAGACCTTAATAAATATCCTTCTTCGATACAGCAACCACATCAGGAAAAGCCAGAATAGTATAAAGCCGATCGCAAATGCGAGCGAGGCATTGATCGGCGAAAGTATCGAGAGAAAGATATTATCGAAAATCAGCTCTTGAAGTGAAATATTCTGGCCCTCTTCCGCTCCGGCAAACTGGATCATGCCAAGCAGGCGGGCCATAATGCCGGAAAAAACAAAAAGGGCGAGGGCGTTGACGCCGAAGATCACGAACGGCTTAGCCCAGCGTTTATAACTTTTTATATCGATCAGCCAGTAGCAGAAGCCTAAGAAACACAACGCAAGGCCGGATGTGTAAAGCACGTAGGAACTGGTCCATAGCGATTTGTTCAGCGGAAATACCAGACTCCACGACCAACCGGCCGCGAGCAGCACGACCCCGAAAAAAAATATGCCGCTTACTTTTTCCAATGGCTCGCGTTTTGTCATCAGCCACGTTCCGGTAAGCACGCCGGAGATCGTGGTCACAATAGCCGGAATAGTCGAGAGCAGCCCCTCGGGATCGTATACCTTGCCGCCACGCCAGATATGAGGTTCGGTCAGTATCAGCCGGTCGAGATAAGCCGCGAGATTGCACGCTTTGTCGTCGATGGTCGTGATTTCACAGCCCGGCACCGAAATCGCCGTCATCAAAAACCAGTAAAACAGCAACAGGCTGCCGCCGATCATCGCCTGTTGTTTCCAACTCGTGTGCAGGTACAAGATCGATACGATCAAATAACAGATCGCTATCCGCTGCAGCACGCCGAGTATGCGCATCGTACCCAGGTTGTACGGCACGATCGCCGAACCTGCGAGCCAAAATCCCAAAACAACAAGTGCAGTCGCCGCGGCCACGATCAGCGCGACTTTCTTTTTGTCACAAAGATAGAGAAATAAAGCAGCCGTATAGCCCAGAACGATCAGGATCTTTACCGCATATGGTATTTGCGTATCTTTAAACCCGAAAAACGGTATCGCTGACATTATCAGGCTGAGGACAAAGATAAGTGCAGCCCGTGTGAAAATCTTGAAATAAGCATCGCGGGTAATTCCCGCTTCGATCCGCTTGCTCAAGGCTATGGGAATAGCAACGCCGACAATAAACAAAAAGAACGGAAAAATGTAATCGGTAGGCGTAATGCCGTGCCAGGGTGCGTGCTCGAGCGGAGAGTAGATGTGCTCCCACGTGCCGGGGTTATTAACAAGCGTCATCCCCGCGATGGTCATTCCGCGAAACACGTCGATGGATATCAGGCGTTGTTGGGGCGTAGCTTCCGGCATAAGATATGTTCGGAATAGTGTATAGCGAATAACGTAAAACGAATAACGCAGGCGGTTATTCGTTCTACGCTATTCGTTTTTCGTTATTCCGGAAAAACCTACCAACGGTGTCGCTCGCGCGTGCCGGCGATATGCGCCGTGTGGTGGCGTGAGTGCCAAGCGTATAGCGCAAGCGCTTTTTCGAGCGTCCAGTTCCCGGTTTCGGGGTGGATGAATTCGCGTTCGAAATCCGCGTCGGTCATCGAGTGCAGCAGTTCGCGCCACCGCGTATGAATAGCGTCGATCATCGCGAGCGAGACATCGACCGGCAATTTGCTGTCGTTCAACTCCGCCCAGCGGTCTTCGTAGTAGGGGCGAATGGTCGGTGCCTCTTCAGTCAAAGCGAGTTTGAAGCGGATCATCGAGTTAGCATGGCTGTCGGCGATATGATGAACCGTCTGCCGCAGCGTCCAGCCTTCGGGCCGATAGCGCGTGTCGAGTTGCTCATCGTTCAGGCCATCGACTGCGGTTGTAATGTTTGCCGGCAGATTCGAAATCGTATTTATGTTCTCCGCACGTGACGAATAATTTGCAATGTCGAATTTACCGATCGGGAAGCTAAGGTCTTGTTCAAGTGATGGTTGGGTCATATGTTCCTGGGACCGCAAGCGTCCCGCTTGCGTTACGTGAGCCGGTACTTGGCGTCTCAGGTCGGCATACTTGCAAGCGGGACGCTTGCGGTCCGACGAGTTAACCACCGTAATAATTTTCAAACCTTGTGAACTCTTTCAGGAACGCGAGTTTGATCGTACCGGTCGGGCCGTTGCGTTGCTTTGAGATAAGCAGTTCTGCCATGCCAGCGTTTTCGTCTGACGGCTTATAGTAATCCTCGCGGTAAATGAACGCAACCACGTCGGCATCCTGTTCGATCGAGCCGGATTCTCGCAGGTCGGACATCATCGGCTTTGGCGGGTTGCGGGCCTCGGGTGCACGCGAAAGCTGCGACAGGGCAATTACAGGAACGTCCAGTTCCTTGGCCAATGCTTTCAGTTCACGCGATATTTGTGAAACTTCCTGCTGGCGAGATTCAGCCCGGCCGCCTCCCATCAACTGCAGATAATCGACTACGATAAGGTCAAGCCGCTTTTGCTCGACCGCAAGCCTTCGGGCCTTGGCACGCATTTCCAGTACGGAAATGCCGGGTGTGTCGTCGATAAATAATTTCGCTTCGGCCAGCGTGCCGATCGCTCGGGCGA
>JABFSB010000272.1 GCA_013140875.1 Acidobacteriota bacterium | reverse complement strand
GAGTAATATATTCATTTCTTTTCAGCCTTTTGAATGTCTTCCCGGAGTTTCGCGAGCGATTCGTTCGTGGGATCGAAAATCTCCAACCTAGCTAAGGTCCGGTTTGCGAGCTCCGAGTCGCCTTTCTTCGTATAAGCTACCGTTAAATTCTGCAGCGTCTGTGCATGATTTGGATCAAGCTCAAGAGATCTCGTAAATTCTTTTATGGCTCGGTCGTAATCGGGCTTTTCCCGAAATAGAAAGGTCAGGCCAAGATCCGTTCGCACACCGACGTCATCAGTCCTTTTCGCTAGGGCCGATGTGTACCATCTTTCTGCATCCTCATATTTGCCGGAATCAAAGTAGGCATTTCCCAAATGTACGATCACCTCGCGACTGTCCGGCTTTAGCTGGTTTGCTCGTTTCAAAAACTCGATTGATCCATCGAAACGCTCGATCTGATAGTAAAATTCAGCCGCCTTTAGCTGTGCATCGAAATTATCCGGTTCTTTTTTCGCTTGATCTATGGCCGCCCGGATTTCAGGCTGCATGCCTCCTCCGCCCGCTCCAGGAACCTCCGGATGGCCGGGCGGGATATTTGCGTTCTGCCTCGCGGGGCCTGTCACGGTAACGGCTGCCCTTTGGTTAACGGAGTTAGCGAAGACAAATCCTATGATCAGCCCGCCCAATAAGCCGATTATTACAAACAAGACATTTTCTTTACTCATATTCTTTTGCAGTCCTGCCGGACCGTTTTGCATCAGGCATACGAATGAAGTCCCGGCAGCAGGTAACTCACACCCAGATAGGTAAATATTACGAACAGAAACGCCAGAATTGCGAAGTAGGCAGAGCGCCGACCCTTCCAACCGTATGCAATTCGTGAATGAAGGAAGCCGGCATAGGTCAGCCATGCGACCAGCGCGCCGGTCTCCTTGGCATCCCAGCCCCAATAGCGGCCCCAGGATTCATTTGCCCAGACGGCCCCGGTCATCAGAAGAAGTGCCAGGCCGGCAAAAGCAACTCCGGCGAGTTTGTACATCAAGCCGTCAAGGGTTTCAGCCGATGGCAACGCCTCTCGTATCTTTTCCGTCTTGATGCCGAACAGGACTATGAAAAAAGTGCCAGCGAATGCGGTTATGAGAGCGGCGAGTTCGACCGGGTTTGCATTTAGGCTAAGACGTAGATTGGATGAGTTTTCGCTTATCCATTTGCTTGAAATATTAGAAAGCTGCTGCGAGCTCATTAGGTCGATCTGTGCCTGTGCTACTTCTTCCTGTTGAAGCATCCATACGGCGAATCGCGAATATTGATCCATGCTGATGTGATCGACGACATTCCCGATAGTTTTGATCTGGTAAACGAGAACGCCAATTCCGACCGCTTGCACAACAAGCGCGGCGAGCACAAAACGACGGCCAAGAATGCGTATCTTCTCGTCGCCTTTTGAGAAATAAGATGCGAAAGCTAAAACTCCGCCAATGAGCAGAACCGCCGCAGCCACCAGCAGCCATCCGACGTACGGTATGTCGGCCCGTAGGGCAAGCGACGTTCGCGACGTTCGGACAAAGGTCGAGGCAGTATAAGTGCCGAATGACGCGGGATCGAATACGCTGAATTTGCTTATCGTCACAAACACGGCAATCGCGAACAAGCTTGTCCATACGGCCATTTTTTCTACCTTCAAACCGTCCTTCAACAAATACAAAACGGCCGCCGCAAAGCAAACCAATGCGACCCCGTAGCTGAGCGAGGCTATGCCGACATGGATCGGTCGCCAATATGAATCGAGAACCGGCGGAAGGTCGATGAACTCACTCCCGATAAATCTTGCCAGCACAAGAATAATGGCTGCCAACGGCAGGGAAAGAGCGGCGACCAGCCGCAAATTATGACGCCGAATGACAAGAAGCGTCGTTACACCGGCACCGAACGCGAAAGCAAGGCTCAGATCGTAGAGATTCGCAAACGGAACATAGCGAAACAGCCACGGCATGTCGGCCGTACTTCCGCCCTGGCCGGTAAAGATAGCGAGTTCGCGATCATAGGCTGCGGCCCAGCGGAAAAGCCAACTGGAAAGGTTGAAAAATACACCGAGCGTTGCGGCCCACAAACCTAGCGTTTCGGCAAACTTGAACGGCGCATAGAAGTTGGTTAGGTAGAACACCGCCGCTATCAAATACGACGCGAGTGCCAGCATCATCAGTGCTCCATCCGAGATAAAACGGTTGCCGCCGATGAGCAGCTTTGCCGAAATAAATAGGATCGATCCGACGATCGCGATCATGAACGGAGCATAAGATCGCCACCACGACAGTCCGTCGCCGACTTCCGGGTTTTCCTTCGCAATAAAAACGGGCTGTTCCAAGACTTGCTGGCTCATAAACTTTTGCTCCGTGCTTCCGGACCTTTCAAACTTTCCGTAAAAGCCCTGAATTTTTCGTTGAATGAATTTTGGTTGCGGTTAACGTTTCCGGCGAGGGTAACGGCAAGTTCGCCGTTACTCTCGGGTTTTTCAATGGCCGCCCAGACGCGTTGATGCGAAAAAAAGAAAACGCCTACGAGAGTGACAAAAAGCATCACAAAACCCGCATAGACGACATTCGATCCCGGATCGCGTTGGATCGCCAGAACGTGACGGTCGGAAGCTTTTTCAAAATCCACCAGCTGAAACGTGTAACCGGCGACAGGCTTTTTCGCGACGGGCAAATTCGCCATCTGCGGGCCGAATGCGTAAGCCGTCTGCGGCGGGTTCCCCGGAGTTATTACCTGAAGAATGGCTCCTGGATTCGGGTAGGAGCTTGTGTCCTCACTAGGGTCTTCTTTCCCGATACTGAAATTTCCGCGGAATTCGGAGAACCGTATTCGTTTGCCATCAGGCAGTGTTGTAACCCCGTCACGCGGAATCGAGATTTCTTCGGCCGGACTGCCTGATTCGGGAATCAGGCGAACCGTTATGTTTCGGGCACGGCCGACCGGTGTGAAGCTCGCCTGAAAAAATCGGTAGCCGCGGTAATCGAATGGTCGATTCATCTGGACAAAACCATCGTGCGTGCCGGTTTCATCCTTTATCTGAAAATAGGTAAGCCAATCTATTGTATTGCCGACGGTGATCGGACCATCTTTCTTAATAAGCATCTGCTGTATGTCGGTGCAGGTCACTTCAAACGGCAGTTTTTTTGTGATCTCGCTGGTCCTGTCCAGTTCAACAACTGTATCTTGTATAAGATTCGAGCTTTCGCCCGGCATCAGGGGCATCTGTCCTGTCGATCCCATCTGAGCAGTTAGGAACGCACCAAGAAAAATCGTCAGGAGTGCCACGTGAACTGCAAGGAAGGAAAACCGGTTCCAGAGCCCCGATTGTGCAAAAACGAAAGTCTTCCCATTCTTTTCATTTATGACCGGTGTTCTCCATCCTGCTTTCTTCATCTTCGAGACTATGCGACTTGCGACGTTTTCCGTTTCACCGGGGATCGAGATGGAATCGCTTGCTCTCTGGTCGCGAAGCCAGCGCATCGGCACGGTCAGACTCGGTTTTGAGACAAATGTCCAGATCTTCGGAAACCTATCGATCGATGCCAGAACAATATTCAACGAAAGAACAGCAAGAAGAGCGTTGAAGTACCACGCATGATAAATGTCGAAAAAACCAAGTGAACCATAAACCAGCCGCTGTGAGGGCGTTAACGTCGCGTAATACCTGTCAAATCCATCGACGTTTTGCTGCATTATCAGCATACCGATCAGGCACGCCAATCCCAGTGCGACAAGGATCCCGACACCGAATCGAACCGAGCAAAGCGCCTTCAAAAATCGCGGCACGAAAGCGTGTCGTCCGTTCTTTATCGACGGAGATCCTGTCGGTATTTCGCGTATAGTTTCTTCGACCCCTGACATAGACCTTTTTAGACTTGCCTGTATGACTTTGCAATTGCGATGCCCAGGAGTCAGACGGTCAAGAAAGCTGTAAAAATGTTGTAAAGATTAGAAAACTCGACGGATCGTGAGTCGATTGGTTTCCGGCCTACTCTCTCGAAAGTGCGAATAACCTCTCGCTTTGGCCGCGGAATATTTCACGAGAAGACAATCAAGTCGGTCATGTGCCGGATGTGACGCTCGTCACATACCCAGAGCGTGACAATGCGTAAAAATGTAATGAAAAAGTGTTTCGGGTTCGTTCGATCTCCGACCATGAGCAGGTGTGGACAAACTAAATTTTCAGAACTTCGCACCGTCACCGTCATGCTTGTTCTGTTTTTTGCCGCTTTGTTCTTCGGCCTAAGCCATACGAAATCGGTTTCAGGAGCATATCAGCGACCATCTATGGCGATACCGACACCTCTTCCTGCAAGACATGGTCTAACCGCGCGTACCAAAAGATACTCGCAGTTTCCGCATGATGAGAAGGCACACCGACTAAACTGCAGCACTTGTCATAAATTCCCATCGGCAAATTGGCAAAAAGTGCGAGCCGCGGGCAACGCGTTTCCGGACATAACCGAATATCCGAAACACGAATCGTGCCTTGACTGCCATATGCAGCAGTTTTTTAAAGGTGCGAAACCCGCGATTTGCAGCATCTGTCACGTGATTCCCTCACCTCGCGGCGGTCCGAGGCATCCTTTTCCAAACCCGCGCGCGATCTTCGACGCAACCGCCAAAGGAAAGACCGCGATCTCCGATTTCGCAGTTGGTTTTCCGCATGACACGCATATAGATATCGTTTCGAGAGAGGGGCGACGACGAGACACTTTTGCAAATGCGGCCTGGCGTCCACGCCGGTTGGTTACGGGCGACGAAAGCTGCTCGGTTTGCCATCAGACCTACAAACCGCAGGACAAATCGGATGAAGAGTACGCGACGCGACCGTCGCCTGATAACGGCGACGGGTTTTGGGTTAAAAAAGGCACATTTAAGACTGCTCCGGTAGGACACGCAACTTGTTTTACGTGTCATTCGGCCGACACGGGTATTCTGCCTGCCCCAGACAACTGTGCTGCCTGTCACAAGCTAAAAATGAACGGTCCGCCGACCGACTTCGATCCGAAACTCCCGGCGATGATGGGAATCGACGACAAAATTATGATTACGTCGTGGCGTCGCAGGAACTCTTCAGCGACGTTCAGGCATGAGTGGTTCAGTCATGCGGAGTTGGCTTGTTCGGCTTGCCACAACGTTGCGGCAATGAATACAGCCGATCCTAATACCACTGGAGTAAGAATTTCATCATGCGCGGCATGTCATGTGACGGCAACATCGGAAGATGGCGGAGCATTGAATTTTGAAGTCGATTCGAGAAAGGCCAATTCCGGTTTTCAGTGCGTAAAGTGTCACATCACATTCGGAAGATCACCGATCCCGGAATCGCACACTAAGGCTGTTGCCGGGACCAAGTGAATCGACAAGTTGAACGATGACCGACCGTGTGAAAAACGAGAGATGGTGTCGGATGATTAAGTTGATCGAGACCGGCATCATACTTGCAGCCGCGATTGCAATCGCCTCAAGGGCGGAAGCCCTTATGGATTCACCGGTCAGGTCGATTTTCAATGAAACGCCGGGCGCCGTTCAAGACTTTTCTCGTTTCCAGCATGACAATCCGATGCACGCGCGCATGCCGTGTTTGTTGTGTCATAAGCGGGATGACGACTCCGCGACGCCGAGGGTTTCGGGCCATTTGCCGTGCGCCGGATGCCACGTGCGGCAGTTTGCCGATAACGGCAGCCGGATATGTACAGTCTGTCATACGAATACCGGAGCCGTAAAGCGTTTTCCCGGGTTGAGGAGCTTTAATGTTCGCTTCGACCACGCACTCCATCTTCGGGAGGCGAATTGCGCAACCTGCCACAAACCTTCGAGGCGTGGCGTTGCATTATCGATACCTTCGGGCGTCGGCGCTCACGTTGCTTGTTACCAGTGTCATGGACCGAGAACCGAGGTCGGCGGGCGAAACATCGGCTCATGTCAGACCTGTCATCAGCGGGGCCGTCCGACCAGAAATTCGGATTTTGCAGCGGCATTTGCCAAGAACTTCAGCCACGCTGAACATCGAACCGTAGGAAACCTGAACTGCGGCAGTTGTCATATCGTGCAGGCAGGAAGACCGCGCGGGCGCCAGGTTTTGTCACCGGCGGCGTCAATGCATTTTGCAAGGAGCGGAGTGCAGAGCTGCGCGACCTGTCACGACAACAAACGGGCTTTTGGCGGAAAAGATTTTTCGGATTGTAAACGCTGTCATCAGGGAACATCGTTCAAGTTTTAGCCGTGGAATAATTCGCACCCACGTCGAGTTTCGCGAATATCTTTACGGGCCAAACGGTCTGGCCGAAGTCATAAGCTACTTAAATAAAAGAGTTTCTCGCTTCTTTGGCCTGGCACCTGCGTTGCAGATGAGAGAGACGACGAATCCGAAAACGGAGCGTCGATGTCAAAGAGATATTCGTTCAGGGAGTCACGATATGACGGTCAGTAGAATAAAATTAATCACCACAGCAATTTTTATATTGTCAGTCCTGGCAGTCATTGGGTTCAAGCCTGATTCCGTTGCCTATCCGGTAGCGGCGGCCGACACGGCATCTACTTACAAAGCACAATGTGTAATGTGCCATTCGCCGAAAGCCGAGAAGTTTTTCGATCCGGCAAAAAAGGACGAAGAACACATAGAGACCATATTAAAGGGCAAGAAAGGCGAAAAGCCACCGTATATGCCCGCTTTTGAAGCGAAGGGAATGAAAGCCGAGGAAGCAAAGGCACTGGCCGAATATATGAAAACGCTAAGAACGCCTCAGAATTAACCGCGTTCTCAACTTAACCGGAATGCCCGGATCGCCATCGGCAGCGAGGATTCTTGATCTCGTTCGAGCCGAAAGTCTCGGTGGCGGTCCGGGCTTGCCGCACGCGGACCTCATTGCCGATAGACCTAAAGGCTTATGAGCGAAAAAAAACCAGAAACTTCTGAGTCGGACCAAAAGACGACAAAAGCACCGAGCCTGTTGCGAAATTATTTAAGTTTCGCCGGAATCGCGATCGTTGCTGCCAGTTTCACGAGCATTGTACTGCTCGTGTTGATGGAAATTTCGGGAGGAACGGAGAATCCATACACGGATCTCATAACGTTCATATTCATACCCAGCATACTGGTATTTGGGCTTTTTATAGCTTTCGTCGGGGCTCTGCTAGAGCGAAGGCGCCGAAGAAAGAATCCGCTCGGATTGGTTGCCCGATATCCCATTCTCGACCTAAATGACTCTGGCCGCCGTAGGACATTCCTGGTTTTTCTGGTGCTCGCCTTTGTTTTTCTGTTTATGAGTGCTTTTGGAAGTTACCGGGCATATGAGTACACAGAGTCGGTGACGTTTTGCGGGCAGGCCTGTCACGCGGTAATGAAGCCCGAATTCATTGCCTACAACGCCTCGCCGCACGCCAAGGTCAGATGCGTTGAATGCCATGTCGGCGGAGGCGCGGAGTGGTATGTACGTTCTAAGTTTTCGGGAATGAGGCAGTTATACGGCGTCATCACCAACGACTACAACAAGCCGATCCAAACGCCTGTCTATAACATGCGCTCGGCTAACGAGACTTGCCAAAAGTGTCATTGGTCGGAAAAGTTTCACGGCGATCAGTTAAAGATTTTCAACCATTACGGGTATGACGAAAAGAGTTCCTTGAACCAAACGCGAATGCTGATAAAGGTTGGCGGCGGAAGTGCGGAGGGCGGACAGGTCGGCGGTATCCATTGGCACATGAATATCGCGAATGAGGTAACTTTCGTTGCTGCCGACGATAAACTCCAGAACATCCCCTGGGTTCGCATGAAGGGAGCCGACGGCAAGGTCGTCGAGTATACAGCAACGAACGCGTCACTCTCGCCCGGGGAGATAG
>JABFSB010000454.1 GCA_013140875.1 Acidobacteriota bacterium | reverse complement strand
CGGCCGCTTGCGAAAGATACTTCGCCGCTGCCGAGATGAAAATCGGTGCAGCGTTCGTTAAAGACAAACTGTACATTCGGGTATTTCTCGGCCTCGTTCATCAAGGCAACGTTCAGACCGGCACGCGATACGGAATTTATGTATTCACCTTTCCGGCCGCTGTAAGGCAGCAGCTTTGTTTCGCCGGATATCGAGTGGATCATCCTGCCATACATCGGAACGGCCTCGGCAAGCATATATTCGTCCATGCCGACTTCGCGCAACGCCGCGATGCCGCGGTCGGACAGTGCCAGATTTATCGAACGCCCGGCGGCAACATCTTCGCGCCTCATATCGGACCGTGCCTCGAAAACATTTACAGTCATATCGTGTTTTGCGAGATAGATCGCCAGCAGCGAGCCAGCCAGTCCGGCACCGATTATGGTTACATTTGATCGCGACATTTCAGAAAATTGTTAATTGTAAATTGGGCAATTGTTAATTGGGGAAATATGTACCGATTTACAATTGATCAATTTACAATTAATAATCATGAATCATTCCAAACAGTCTGCAAGAATTTCTGTAAAGCGGTAGACATCGTCAAAAGAATTATACATCGGTGCGGGAGCGACGCGGATAACATCAGGCTCACGCCAGTCGGCGAAGACTCCGCGTGTGGCAATCTTTTCGAACAAAGATTTATCGGCATTTTTCACTCGAATGGAAAGCTGGCAGCCCCGATGCGACGGTTCGCGCGGCGTGATGACAGAAATTCGATCATCGCCTATTTGATCCAATAAAAACTGGAGATAGCCGGTGAGCTTTTCGGATTTTGCCCGCAGATTCGACGTTCCGGCTTGGTCGAAAATTTCGAGAGATGCCCGCAGTGCGGCTAGTTGAAAGATCGGCGGGTTCGATATCTGCCAGCCTTCGGCGCCTGCCAGCGGTTTGAATTCCGGGCCCATCAGAAAACGGGTTTCCTTTTCGTGCCCCCACCAGCCGGCGAATCTGGGCAGGTCGAACGAGCGGGCGTGGCGTTCGTGGACGAAAATGCCCGCGATGCCGCCCGGTCCGGCATTCAGATATTTGTAAGAGCACCAGGCGGCGAAATCGACATCCCAATCGTGGAGTTTGAGTTCCAGATTTCCCGCCGCGTGGGCACAGTCGAATCCGACCACGCAGCCTTTCTTGTGTCCGGCCTCCGTTATCGCCTTCATATCGAAAGCCTGGCCGGTGTAATAATTTACGCCGCCGAGCAGGATCAGAGCTACGTGATCGCCTTCGCGTTCGATGGTTTCAAGGATGTCTTCCGTGTGCAGGGTCGATTCGCCCGGTCGCGGCATAAGTTCTATCAGGGTGGCTGCGGTGGGCGATTTTTCCTCTAGCGGCCAGCTATAGCCGGGTGTTTGGTTCTCAGCATCTCCGCCGGCAGATCGTTCGGAAAGAGGCCAACTATAATTGGTGGTCACTCCTTCCGCATTATGAGCGTGGAAGCGTATTTGCGATTCGATCGCGTATTGATCCGACGGAAAAGCGCCTTTTTCGATAATGATCTTGTATCGTTCGCGCGTCGGCCTGTAAAACGAGACCATCATCAAATGCAGGTTTACCGTCAACGAGTTCATCGCGACGACCTCTATCGGCAGTGCCCCGACTACGCGTGCCATCGGTTCAGTGACGAACTCATGATATGGAAGCCATGGATTCTTGGCGTGCAGATGCCCCTCAACCCCGAGCTTCTCCCAATCCCGGAGATCTTGCGCAATATACTCCGGGGTCTTCTTCGGCATCAGCCCGAGCGAGTTGCCCGTGAAGTAAATCAACTCGTTTCCATCGCCGCCGACGGGCACGGCAAAAAGGTCGCGAAACGAACGAAGAGAATCCTCTGCGTCCATCTCTGAGGCCGTCTCGATCTGGTCGGTCATGGCTTGGAATCTGGTTTTCGAATGCATCAATTGAGGAAACTTGAACGATCGGTAGATGTCTCTAAAGACAGTTATTCAACACCCGGCTTCGATACCGCGTGAACACAACGCGGGTCCTTCCCTCAACTATATCCAGTCAAGCCGGATAGTCAAAGCACGCGGGATCGGAGAAAGGCGTGACGCTGGCGTTCTAGCTTATCAAGTGCGGCCCGTCACCGCGTGGAACAAAAGCGTCCCATCGATTTAGATTCGATCTGCCAGTTAGAATACTTGACCACATAACGGGATAACGGGCGCCGGCGGCGAATTCGGTTAGAAGGGTTGTCACGCGGTCGGGCGGCAGTGGTTTTGCGTAGAAATAACCTTGTGCGAAATCACAGCCCAGTTGTGTCAACTCGCTCGCCTGTTCTTCCGTCTCGACACCCTCGGCAATTGTCGAGATTTCCATCGTTTTTGCGAGGGTGAGGATGTTGTGAAGTACGCCGGCCTTCCTTTCCGCGCTTCCCAGGCGGTTGACGAACGACCTGTCTATTTTTAGAAAATCGAGTGGAAAGCGGTGCAGATAGCTGAGGCTGGAATAGCCGGTGCCAAAATCGTCGAGACTCAGTTTGACGCCCATGTGCTTGAGCATTTCCAGTGTTTCGGTCGCCCGTTCGATGCTGCTCATCATGGCACTTTCGGTTATCTCAAGTTGTAGATGTGACGGATCGAGTTGGGCATGATTCAGCACGTCGGCGACAAGTTCCGGCAGGTCGCCGCTATCGAAATGCTTGCTCGAAATATTCACGCTGACATGAAGCCTGGAATCGCCGCACAGGTTTTGCCATTGTTTGACGGCCATGGCCGCTCCGTTAAGTATGCGCCTGGTCATCGGAACGATCAGGCCGGTTTCCTCAGCCAGGGAAATAAAGTCTTTTGGAACGATTATTCCTTTTTCCGGATGCCGCCAACGCACCAACGCCTCAAAGCCGGAGATCATTCCCGTACGGATCTCGACAATGGGTTGGAAAAGAAGGAAAAACTCGTCGCGCTCGACCGCGCGGCGAAGATCGGCTTCGGTTTGCATCAGGAGCGTCGCGTTTTCGTGCATCGAGATATGAAAAACCGTGTGAGTGGCCTTGCCATTCTGTTTGGATTCGTACATGGCCGTATCGGCATCACGAAGCAGGTCGGCCGATTTCGAATAGGATTCGTCCGCGATGGCGATTCCGATACTCGCGGTCACGACGAGGTCGTGGCCGGGCAGATGAAATGGCGCGCAAAATACTTTTTGTATTCGCTTGGCAACCTCGATCGCCTCGAACGGCTCTTTGACATCGCTGACCAGTACGGTAAACTCGTCGCCGCCCATTCGCGCCGCCGTGTCGCCCTGACGCAAACAGCTTGTCAGGCGTTTGGCTGCCTCGACCAACAGGGCGTCGCCGGCCGCGTGGCCGAGCGAATCGTTGACGAACTTGAATCTGTCAAGATCGATAAACAGCACCGCAAAATCGAGTTTGCGATGCCGTCGCGAGCGCGTCAGGGCCGCGGCGAGATGTTCGTGGAATAGCGCCCGGTTCGGCAATCCCGTCAGCGTATCGTGAAACGCGTCAAAAAGAAGTCTTTCCTTGTCCCGGTGATTTTCGGTGACGTCACGCGTATTGATCACGACACCGCCAACCTTTTCGTCCTGCAAAAGATTGCTGCCTATGTTCTCGATAAATAATGTTTCGCCGTCTTTGTGCTGAAACTTCAACTCAGTGGATGGATTCGCGCCGGGCTGCGTTAGTAATTTCGCAAAAAACTCGCGTGCGCGCGTAACGTGGTCCGGGTGAACCAGGTCTTCAAATCGTTTGCCGATCACCTGGGCTTGCGTGTAACCGAACTTCTGTTCGACGGACGGCGTTGCATACTCGATCACGCCATTCACGTCGGCCACGATAGTCACGTCGGACAAATGTTCCAACAAGGCACACGGCCTGCAATCGGCCGACATGCCTGATGTTATGGTGGGAACCTCCATGTTTCGGACCTCCAGAATTTGCCAGGATAGCGTGAGGTAAGAAAACAAGGCGAAAACTAACGTCAAAAGTGACAATAATTGCCACTGAAGATGTTGTTTTGCGTCACCGCAACATCCAGGAAGGCTAAATCGGGGCTGGGCTATTTTATCCTGGCGTTCACTTAAGTCTAGTGTTTTCTTGAGTTTATGGGTCGAATGAGAGAGAGATAGACTTTAAGCGAGGGCTACGCTAAAGCTATTCGTTAACAATCAGTGTGCCAAAGTCGATGAGTTTGAGCCTTTAATTCGCGGGCAAAATTTCGATTTAATATTTTCCGTTTCCAAGATTCAACCAATTCAGAGCGGCGCCGCTAAACAGCATCTCCTGGATCGACGCGTCGTAATCCATCGATTCGATCATTTTGCCCGGCAATGCTTCGCCGAGCGGGAATGGATAATCGGATCCGAGCATGACCTGGTCGGCCCCGACCAGCTTTATCAGAAAGTCGAGCTTTGCCGGTTCGTGCACCAACGAGTCGAAATACATTCTGTTCAGATACTTGCGCGGGCCGTGTGGATTATCGACGGCACACAGGTCGGGACGGACGTTGAAGCCGTGATCGATGCGGCCAAGCGTGGCCGGAAATGAGCCGCCGCCATGGGCAAAGCAAATTCGCAGAGTCGGCAGCCGTTCGAGCGTTCCGGAAAAGATCAACGAACAGATCGCACGCGAAACTTCGGCCGGCATCCCTACCAGCCACGGGAGCCAGTATTGTTGCATATCGGCTTCGCCCATCATGTCCCACGGATGGACAAAAACGGCCATGCCAAGTTCTTCACACGCTTTAAAAAAGTCAAAAAACCGCGGATCGCCGAGATTTAGCTGATTAACATTTGTCCCGATCTGAATGCCGGCAAGGCCGATGTCTTTGCAGCGTTCCAGTTCCTTGATCGCGAGTTCCGTATTCTGCATTGGAACAGTGCCGAGGCCTATAAATCGGAGCGGAAATTCATTCACGGTTTCCGCAATATGATCGTTGAGAAAAGCTGCGATCTCGGCGCCGTCGTCCGGCTTTGCCCAGTAGTTGAACATTACGGGAACGGTCGAAAGCACTTGAATGTTTACCCCGGAAACATCGCATTCTTCGATCCGCTTTTCGGCGCTCCAGCAATTTTCTTCAACCTCGCGAAACTCCTTTCCATCGTCCCGCAGCATCCGGGCACAGCAGGGCTTATGATGATCGAGCGTGATAAACCCGCCGTAGCCAAATCTGTCCTTCCAGTTTGGGATGTCTTTTGGAAGAATATGCGTGTGGATGTCGATCTTTAGCATTACAGGTCAGAACCGCCTGCGTTAGCGGGTGGCGGTGCCCAAGGACGAAAAGACTTTATAGCCATCGGAAACGCCGCAATTGAAATGAAGGTATTTGTCATTAACAATTCGACCACCCGCTTACGCAGGCGGTTCTGACTCAATCGTCCAATAGTCCGGATAATTTGTTACGAGTCCGGCTTCGTTTACCTTCAATTCCGCCACAAACCGGCCGCCTCCGCTTTCGTAACGCACTGTCGTTTCATCGATGCATGTGTAAACCTGATCCAACGCTTCCAATTTGAACGATGGAAACCGCAGCCACGCCGCCCGCACCTTTTTTGATTCGCCGACAGCTAAATTCAAACGCCGCAGAGGCAACAGATTGGTAATTGGGCTAAAATTAAGATCGATATCGATACAGCCTTCGGCCACCGCTATTTCTTCGTTGTTCAGACTCCACACGTCGCCTTGATTTACTTCGATCTCCAGTTCTATCAGCTCACTCCCGACCCAGCCGTCAACGCTGACATAGGCCGTCTGCCAATCCGGATCACACTGGACGAGGTATTCGAGCCGGCACGGCTGACGCTCATATAGAAAAACGGCGGCACCATCGAGATACCACCCATCGCCGTCGCTGTAAACGCGCGCCGATTCATGCCCCGGCATGTCCAGCCTCCGCCAGATTATGCTTTGTTCTTCGTTCATTATAGTTGATGGTTCGGAATTCCGATGCAAGAATGTGTGTACGGATGTCGGTCTTTAACCTCAAAAGCGAGGAAGTAAAATAAAAAAATCTTTGCTTTTTCAGTCGTGTCTTAAACTTACTTGGCGTGCTTTTCGTTCCCGAAATTCTTTTCTCAACATCAATGCTTCATCTTCGGTCAAATGCTTTGCCTTCATTAAGGACAAACTTAATTTTCGAAGTTGTTCGGTTTGTTTGAGGCGCCTGGTGATAGCCTCTGATGACATATCAATCTTCTTCATTTTTCATCCTGTCAATATCGATCAGATCCTTGTGTCGTCCCGCAAGTTCCTTCATGCGAATCAGCCCCTCTTTTGAAACGATCGACATCGGATTACCTTGCCAATTGATCGTCTTCCTGGATTCCCCACATCTTCCACTTGAGGAGTAACAAGTAGAAAATCTAATGATAACACTTCGCCGTCATCATCAATCTTTGAAACACGACGAATCTCGACCGCACGCTCCTTGAAAGACATATCCAACCCGTGAATATCAAAACCAAATTCCTTGGCAATTTCGAAGGAGCGGTCAAGCGATTCTGGCCTAATCAAGATGTCAATATCAAACGTGGCCCGTGGAAACCCTAAGATAGTAAGAGCAAGTCCGCCGCAAACGGCATACTCGATTTTTTCGTCTTCGAGTGACTCGGTCACATCTGCAAGTTCGGTTAAAAGGTCGGGCATATTAATATGGTCTAATCCATTTTCCTTATACTTTGTTTCAAGGTGGTCAACGTGTCATTTGACTAATCGACGACAGTCGGACGTTGCATGACGTCGCCGCAATTCTTGCATGTGCGCAAATCCACCGAGCCGTAAAATTTATTAAAAACGCCTTGAAACTGCGTCGTGATATCTCTAAGCACGAAATACTCTTCATACAATTTCTCGTTGCAGTTCTCACAAAACCATAAAAGGCCATCCAGTTCCCCATCACGACGTTTGCGCTCTATAACGAGGCCCACGGTGTTTGCACCGCGGATCGGGTTGTGCGGAACTCGTGGCGGCAGCAGAAACATGTCGCCTTCGCGGATCGGCACTTCAACCGCTTTTCCATCCTCCTGAATCTGCACTTTTATGTCGCCTTCAAGTTGATAGAAAAGCTCTTCGCCCTCGTCCCAATGATAATCCTTTCGCGAATTCGGCCCGCCGACGACCATCACGATAAAGTCATCGTCGTCGTAGACGCACTGGTTCCCGACCGGCGGTTTCAGCAGGTGCCGGTGATCATCGATCCATTGTTTAAAATTAAACGGCCGGCGGATTGGCATATTTACATTATACAATCAAAAGAGTCATACGTTTGCAGCAAACATCTATGAAATTAAGATCGAACGAACCTTTTTGGTTGGTAAAGAACGGCCTGATCGGCTCATACCCTTCGCTTGACCGGCATATCGAGACTGAGATTCTGATTGTCGGCAGCGGAATAACCGGAAGCCTTATTGCTCATAGATGTGTTGAAGAAGGTTATCAGACAACCTTGATCGACCGCCGCGAAATTGCTCACGGCAGCTCTTCGGCGACGACGTCGATGCTGCAGTATGAGATCGACAAACCGCTGTTCGAACTTATCGATATGATCGGCGAACGCGGTGCGGTAGAAAGTTATTGGGCGTGTTCCAATTCAATTGACGACCTCGGGACGATCTCGCGTCAGATCAAATCGACATGCGGATTTAAGAAAAAGGAATCGGTTTACTTCGCAGCGTTGAAGAAAGATGTTTCATGGCTAAAGAAGGAATTGGAGACTAGACGGAAACACGGCTTTCCGGTTAGCTGGCTCGAGCCCGCCGAGATCGAAGAACGGTACGCAATGGAAGGCACTTGCGGCGGGATTTTGTCGAAACAGGGCGGCAGTCTCGATGCATTCTGTCTGGCGCATGAACTGCTTTTGTTCAACCAAAAACGAGGCCTTGCGATCTATGATAAAACGGACCTTGTCAAAAAAGAGCACACCAGAACCGGGGCACGTTTT
>JABFSB010000187.1 GCA_013140875.1 Acidobacteriota bacterium | reverse complement strand
GACGTGGGGCGGGACCGTGATAAGGTTTTAGGCTCCCGCGCGTTAGCGAGGGCGTAACATTCAACGTTCGCATTACGCCCTTGATGACGCGCGGGCTTCCGCATTTAGGATGGCGAAAATTGCATACATATTTCCTGGACAGGGCAGCCAGGCTGTCGGCATGGGGAAGGATTTATTTGATAATTTTGCTGCCGCGCGTGAAGTGTTTGAACAGGCGGACGATGCACTAGGCTTTTCGCTGTCGGAAATGTGCTTTGCCGGCGACGAGGCTGATCTACAGCTTACCGCAAATACACAGCCGGCCATTCTTACGGCATCACTTGCCGCGTATCGCGCGATGCTGTCAGAGGGATTTGCAAAACCCGATTTCGTAGCCGGCCACAGTCTAGGTGAATATTCGGCTCTGGTTGCGGCCGGTGTTTTGGATTTTGCAGACGCAGTTCGAACGGTGAGAAAACGCGGCACTTATATGCAGGAAGCCGTTCCCGTCGGCGTCGGGGCGATGGCCGCGATCCTTGGCCTGAATGCTGAAACGGTCGAAGCCGGCTGCGTTGAAGCGGCGAATGGCCAGGTGTGCAGCCCGGCAAACATTAATTCGCCGGCTCAGCTTGTGATAGCAGGAAACGCCGAAGCGGTCGACCGTGCTTGTGACGTTTTGAAAGAGAAGGGAGCGAAGCGGGCGATCAAACTGAATGTTTCGGCCCCTTTCCATTGTGCTCTGATGATGTCCGCTCAGGAACGATTGGCGGAGGATTTGAGGGCTTTGGAATATTCCGGTTTCGAATTTCCTGTCTTCCATAATGTCGATGCGGAGCCAAATAGCGAGTCGACAGTCGTTGCCGACAGATTGACTCGGCAGGTGTCGTCGCCGGTCCGTTGGCTGCAGACAGTAGAAAATATGTTCGCCGCTGGCGTCGAAAAGTTCATCGAAGTCGGTCCGGGAAAAGTTTTGACCGGCCTCGTTCGCCAGATCAGGAGGGACGCGGTCTATGCAAATGTTGAGAATACCGAAAGTTTGAGAAGTACACTAGAAACGCAATAAAATCAGAGGAGAACTTATGTCAGAAGTCCAGGATAAGATCAAACAAATCATTGTCGATGAATTAGGCGTCGACGAGGCGGAAGTCACTGAAAATGCTCGATTTATCGAAGATCTCGGTGCCGACTCACTCGACTTGGTGGAGCTTGTGATGAGATTCGAAGAAGAATTCGATATCGAGATTCCGGATGAAGACGCCGAAAAAATACAGAGTGTTCGCGACGCCTATGCGTACGTCGAACAACATAAAGGTTAGGTTGTTTGGAGTCCCGCCTTTAGGCGGCCCCGCTCCTGCTAGGCGTCCGCCGAAGCCGGGAGAAGCTGCTAAAGGCGGGACTCAGAACTTGTTATGAAAAGACGAGTAGTAGTAACGGGACTCGGGCTGGTTACGCCGTGCGGAAATGACGTGCCTTCGACATGGTCCGCAATGATGAACGGCGAAAACGGGGCGGACTATATAAAGAAGTTCGATCCGGAGAAATTCTCGGTTCAGTTCGCGTGCGAGGTGAAGGATTTCGATCCGTTGAGCTTTCTCGATAAGAAGGAAGCTCGGCGAATGGGTGCGTTTACACACTTTGCCTTGGCGGCTTCGGACGAAGCCGTGAAGGACAGCGGACTGGTGATCGATGATTCGAATGCCGAGATGGTCGGAACGTATATCAGTTCCGGCATTGGCGATTTTTGGGCGATTGAGCGTGAGCACGAAAAACTGCTCAATTCCGGTCCTGACCGCGTTTCGCCCTTCTTTATCGTTTCGGCAATCGTCAATCTTGCGGCCGGCAACGTGTCGATACGACACGGCGCGAAAGGCCCGAATTCGGCCACGGCAACCGCCTGTTCCGCTGGCGCCCATGCGATAGGCGACAGCTTTAGGCTGATCGAACGCGGCGATGCCGACGCGATGATCTGCGGCGGTGCCGAAAGCGCGATCACGCCGATGTCGGTCGCGGGATTTGCTTCGATGCGGGCCCTTTCGACTCGGAATGACGACCCGAAAAGGGCATCGCGCCCGTTTGACGCCGAGCGGGATGGATTTGTCATCGGCGAAGGTTCCGGGATACTTATCCTTGAAGAACTTGAGTTTGCAAAAGCTCGTGGAGCTCGGATCTATGCCGAGATCGTAGGTTATGGAATGAGCGGCGATGCTTTTCATGTGACGATGCCCGACGAAACCGGCTCCGGGGCGATCCGCGTAATGGAGCGTGCCATCAAGGATGCCGGGATCACGCCTGACCAAATCGGCTACGTAAATGCTCATGGGACATCGACACCTTACAACGATAAGTTCGAATCGATGGCGATCCGCAAGGTTATGGGCGAGCATGCGGATAAGGTCGCGGTAAGCTCAACGAAATCGATGACCGGCCATGCATTAGGCGCCGCCGGTGGTATCGAAGCCGTGCTTTCGATTTTAGCCATCCACGAGAAAAAGCTGCCGCCGACCATAAACTACGAGTTTCCCGATCCGGACTGCGACCTGGACTATATCCCGAATATCGCCCGCGAAGCCGAAGTCGATTACGCGCTTTCCAACAGTTTCGGATTTGGCGGCACGAACGCGTGTTTGATTTTCAAACGGTACGCGGAATGATTTAAAAGAGCGTTTCAACCAATTTGAGCTTGAAACGCTCTTTATTGTATTCTCTGAATGAATACCCCTTCATTTTTTAGATCATATGAAAATCATAGTTTTGATGAAACAGGTGGCCAACAAAGATGCGGTTTTGCGTATCAGCGCCGATGAGAAATGGATCAACGACGCGGACGTGGCCCAGCAGACGAACGAATCGGACGGTTATGCCCTTGAGGAAGCCCTTCGGATGAAGGAGGCCAAAGGCGAAGGCGAAGTAGTCGTCTGCTCGCTCGGGCCTCAATCGGCAAAGACGGTTATCAAAGATGCCCTGGCTCGTGGTGCCAACCGGGCGATCCACGTTGTAGTGGACGATTCCAAAAAGCTTTCGCCTTACCAGATCGCCTCAGCGATAGCGGATGCTATCCGCAGTGAGAATGCCGATATGGTCTTTAGCGGGCTCCAGTCGGATGACGCTAGTTTCGGACAGACCGGAGTCATCCTGGCCGAGCTTCTCGGAATTCCGCACGCGACACTCGTGATCGAGGTAGACCGTTCCAAGCTCGAAGGTTCGGTCAGGTTGAAACGCGAACTTGAGAGCGGCTGGTATCAGTGGTTTACGTATCAGCTTCCCGCGTTGCTTACGATCCAATCGGGCATCTCGCAGATCCGCTACGCTTCGCTCAAAGGCATCATGGCGGCGAAGAAAAAAGAGATCGCGGATGTGACGCCGTCAATCGGCGAATTTGCCAGCGGCCAGACGATCCAGAAAGTATACATGCCGCTGAAAACGAAGCAGACGCAAATGCTCGGCGGCGGGGATGCGAAGAGAGGAGCGGCTGAGCTAGTCGAGAAGCTCCGAACTGAAGTCAGAGTTTTGTAGTTTCTTCTTTGCGACTTTGCGGCTTCGCGGGAAATTCTTCTCCCGCAAAGGAGCAAAGACGCAAAGAAGAAGCAAAAGAAGAAATATGATCCTCGTTTTCATAGAACACAAAAACTGCGTCCTGAACAAAACCTCACTTGAAGCGATCACGGCTGCTCAATCGATCGGCAAGGACCTCGGGCTGAAGGTTTCGGCGGTCATTGCCTGCGATAAGGACTGTGCACTAGCCCAAGAGATCGGGCAGTACGATCTGGAGAAAGTGATCGTCGCCAAGAGCGATAAACTGGGCACCTACACGCCGGACGGTTATGCCGATGCGTGGGAGCAGGTGATCAAGGCGACGAATCCGCAGTACGTGGTGATGTCGCACACGTATCAAGTCCGCGATTTTGCGCCTAAGGTTGCGGCTCGGCTTGGAAGAGAAGTCGTCGGCGACTGCATACGATATAAAGCAGACGGCGGCAAGCTGATTCTCACCCGCCGCATTTTCCTTGGAAAGCTCGATGCCGATGTCACGGTCGGCGGCGAGGCTCCGTACTTCATCACCTTCCAGTCAGGAGCGTTTCGTGGAGATAACGCAGCGAAAGGCAGTGCAGCTATCGAATCAATGGATGTAGTTCTCAAAGATCTCAGAATGACGCCGGAGGATCCGTTTCAGGAAGCCAAAGCGTCGGTCGATCTCACTAAGAGTGAGATCATTGTTGCCGTCGGCCGCGGGATCAAATCGCAGGAGAATATTGCTATTGCCCAGCAATTAGCTGATGCCCTCGGTGCCGACCTCGCGGCTTCGCGTCCGATCTGCGACAGCGAATGGCTGCCGATCGACCGCCAGATCGGTTCTTCGGGGCAGACGGTTGCTCCGAAGGTGTATATCGCGCTCGGCATTTCCGGTGCTATCCAGCATATCGTCGGCATGAAAAATGCCAACACCATAGTCGCGGTGAACAAAGACGCCGAGGCACCGATCTTCGATATTGCCGATTACGGCATCGTCGGCGACCTTTTCGAGGCTGTCCCCGTGATGATCGAAGAGATCAAAAAAGTCAAAGGCTGAGCGGGACGGCCATTTCGTAACCATTATCCCGTCTACCCGGTCTTTAATTTCGCGCCAAGGTATAGGCTCGGGAACCCTAATAACACCAACAGAACCGGATACCACATCGGAGCGAGATCGTATTTCATGTTTACGAAAACTCCGCCGATGCCGAAAAGAGTTCCGATAACACCCAAAATGACGACATAACGCATTTTTGGCGCGGGTGCGAGCATCGCCGTCAGATAACCTGCCGCGATCATGAACAGATTGCGGTAAATGATCGCCGTTATCACCATCCAGGTCGTATCGAATCTGACAGTCAGCGGCGGCGTGAAAATGCCGAGCGATTCCAATATAAAATCCGTGCCGTTGTGTGTGACACCGATAAAAATAAAACCTACAAGTATTGCAAGTATTCCTTTCAATATCTTCATTGAGCGTGCCTCATGAATGATCTTTAGCGGGCAGCGGCTTCGAGGTCGGCGATGATGATCTTTGTCATTTTGAACATTGCCTGCGTTACGCGTTCGGCTTTTTCGCGGTCGGCTCCGCTGATAAGCTGCATTAGCACGGGCGGTGTGACTTGCCATGAGAGGCCGAACTTATCGGCGAGCCAACCGCAGGGCAGTTGTTCGCCGCCCTCGCTCAACTTATTGTAATAATGGTCGATCTCGTCTTGCGTCTCGGCATAGATCATAAACGACACGCCTTGCGAAAAGACAAAGTTCGGGTGCGGCCCGGCGTTATAGCAATTAAACCGCGCGCCATCCAACTCAAAGCTGCCGGCCGCGACGCTGCCGTCGGGGGCGGGCATTGTAGAAACGATTTTCGAGTTGGGAAAGATCGACGCGTAAAATTCCATCGCCTCACCAGCCTGATTGTTGAACATAAGAAAAGGTGTGATTTTCTGCATAACCGATCTCCTCTTTAAAACTACTATTGTGCTAGGCCGATGCCGTGCTGCCGACTTGTTTCTCCAACAGAGTATCGAGCTTGTTATAGCCTTCGGCAACGCCGCGTTCCATTCCGGACTGGACCATGCCGTCGCGGTCATCGACCGAGAAGAAGACCGATTGATGTACGAGACGACAACGATTGCCTGGAAGTTCTTCAAAACTGGTTTTGCCCAAAATGACGTGGCCGCGTTCGGGCAGGCCGTCGAACTCGAACGTGCCGATAATGCGTTCGGGTTTGAGAACTTCGTGATATGAGCCGAAAAAGCGATAGCTGTGGCCGCCGCGTTTGTGGGTGAACTCAAACGTCCCGCCGTCGACCGCGTCGAGTTTTTGAATCGACATCTCGAGATCGTTCGGCCCGACCCATTGGACGTAAAGCTCTGGTTCGACATGAGCTCTGAATACAAGTTCGCGCGGAGCGTCGAATTCGCGAGTGATGGTGAGTTCCTGTTTATTTGGTTCTGCCGTAACTAATGTTTTATTTGCCATGATTTCTCTCCTTTTTTATTTTATTAATGCATCTTCCTCAAGTAGCAAAAGCGAGTTTCAACGAGTGTGCATTTGGACGTAATACCGGTTCCGGTTGCTCACGCAGGTGGTTCGGACTCCGCCTTCATCCGTTCAAGCACTTTGTCGAGGGCTTGATAAGTTTTTTCAGTCCGGGCAGTAAAATGCCGGATCCATCTTTCTAGTTCTTCCATAGGTTCGGGGTTTACGTAATAGATACGCTTTTGAGCGCGTTTTTCAACGCGGACGAGATTCGCTTCGCGGAGCACTTTCAAGTGCTGTGAAATCGCCGGCGGCGTGGACTTGAATCGCTTGTAAATGTCTGTGGCAGAGAGGTTTCCGCTTGCCGCAAGCATTTCCATGATCTTCCGGCGATTCGGCTCCGCCAGTGCGAGGAAAGTGTCCATGGTTTGTATAATAAAGTATGTACTTAATTAAGTCAATACTAAAATTCATAAAGATTTTGCCACAAAGAGCAAAGAGGACACAGAGAGATGCACGATAGCGGTGCCAAAGCCCGCACGAAGTGATGGCGATTCATTCGACGTCGCTTATATCGCCCTTGCTTCGTGAGGGCCTTGGCAGTGTGCAAAAAAATGTGTTTACAGTTGTGAATGAATGGGTTAGGATACGCGTTGCGCTGGAAATCGACTCTGAAAATCACAAGTAAATATGAACAACGATCTGGTCTTTGACCTCTCGGCTAGAAGTATCGATAAAGTTGTGGGCGATGTGCGACGATTTTTGAAGGACGAGCGCGGTTTGGACGTGCCGCAAAATCGCATCAGGGAAGGCATGGCGGACGTGCTGTATCGCAAATTCGACCTGCTGGTCGAGGACCTGGGCGAGATATTTACTTCGCCGCAGCGGGAAGAGGTGAGGGAACTGGAGCATATTCTGTTGAACAGTTTGCCCGTGGGCCATTCGGCCGCCGCGGTACAGCCGGCGCTCGAGAAAAGCCCCGAGGTCAGTGTTTTCAGCGGCGAGAGGGCTTTTTCCGGCGAAAAGCTCGCCGCAATGATGGAATACATCCTGAGTAAAGGCCGGAACGTGTATAAAACGAACCTAAATAAGCTTTTGTTTTACTCGGATATGACGGCGTTTTATCTTCGAGGTGTGGGAATGTCGGGCTCCGTTTATTTGAACCGGCCGTTCGGCCCGGTGGCCGATCCGGCGGCGGACGTTTTGGAAGATCTGATCGAATCGGGCTGCGTGACGATCGCGGAGCGTACGAAACATTTCGAAGCCTCAGCCGTGCCTTCTCAGTTGCTGGATGATGGTGACGTTAAGGTCCTGGATTGGGTCCTCGACAACTACGGCGAAATGGGAGCCGCTGAGATAAGCGAACTTTCACACACCGAACGGGCCTACAAAGACACGCGGCCGAACGAGCCGATCGCTTATAAATACGCGCAGTTCTTTCACACGCTTCCGCCTGAAACGCTTTTGAAAGTGAACTAACTAGGATACTCGTTTCTGTTCCGAACTTGCGGCAATGGTTTGATTCAGTCGTCGAAGCCGCGTTTCTTCTTGTTTCGCCCGCATTATCCAATGGACCATTACGCGTTGGTAGGACGGGGCCTGGGTGGTGAAGAACTTCCACGCGGGCTGGTTGCTTTTGAAGATTTTTTCGAACGCGGGAGAGAGTTTGACCGGTTCGTTTTCATAAGCATAAATGCGCGATCGGTGCTCTAAACGCTTTTCGAACGCCGCGATGCCGGTCGCGTGCATCAGTCCGGCGGCGGTCAGGTCTTCTACTTTTTTAATGTTTATCGCGCTCCAGTTGCTTCCCGGTTTTCGCGGCGTAAAACGATTGCAATAGCTTTCGCCGTCGATGCTTTTTCTTATGCCGTCAATCCAGCCGAAGCACAAAGCCTGATCGACCGCTTCGGGCCAGATGATGCTCTTGCGACCGCTGCCGATCTTGTAAAAGCCGACGATCAGTTCCGTCTTTTTATCGTGATTCTTTTCAAGCCATTTG
>JABFSB010000415.1 GCA_013140875.1 Acidobacteriota bacterium | reverse complement strand
ACGCAAAGGGCCAGTAAGAAAATCCGAAATTAAAAGCCGCCGGCATAACTACCGACGGCTTTTCAATTCGCGAACCTAGATAATTGCCATACCTATTCCGCGAATTCTGTTGCCGGCCCTTCGGTTGGCCGGGCGGGCTTTCCCATTGTCCAGCCATCTTTTCTTCCGTCCGGCGTAGCCTTTGGAGTCGGGCTGGGCGAAGGCCTCGGTGTCTCGATCGCCCCCATCAGCGGCTCAGGCGTAGGCGTGGCGAAAGGAATCGGTATCCTTCTAACTAAATCGTTGTTCTTTAAGAACGAAACGGTCGTCAAACCGGCAATAACTGCCATCAACATTGAAAAAACGGCCGTTGCACACACGGATAATCGCTGTTTTACCTTGGCCCAGCCGACCGGGCAATCCGCGGTCAATATCGTTCCATCGCTTCGCTGAAAGTATCTCACACACAAGCGCCCTTCGGAAACTGTTAGAAGGTTCTCGGCGTCGTATTTTGTCATTCCCGACAGGTTGTAAACATTCAGCTTACACTCGCCGCAAAAACGCTTTCGCTCGTTGCCGAACATCTCGTCCCAATTGGCCGAGCACGGGCTTGCGATCTTAACACTATTGAGCGGACTCTCGAATCTGGACATAAAAACTCCGTAAATTAGACCCGGCGAACCGCCGATGTGTATTGAACGGAATCCAGCGTCCTATTTTGCAGACTTTTTGCGGTTTTTATTCGATCTCGAACTTTGCATTTATGACATAGCGAAGTCGGATTTGGGTAAATGATAGAGCGTCATCGTTATCCCGAGAATTCAATATGCCGCTGGAAATACGCATTGTGTTAGAGGTTTCATTCGAGTTAGAGAATCGGTTTAGGGGTGTTTCATCCGGAACCTCCTGAATCAAAACTGGCTTTCCGACGCGTTGTCCGATCGCACCGAGAAGATAATCCGCCTTTTCTTTTGCCGCGCGGATGGCGTCCATTTTCGTTTCCCGACGCATGCGAGTTATCTCGGAATACTCGGTGTCGATTAAATCCAGTTTCGCTATGTTAAGCGTATCGACCAGTTCGATCAGCTTCGCGATCTTGTTGACGTCGCGAACCTTCAATCGATAGTCCTTAGTTCCGAGAGTGTCGCGAACACGTTTTCGCGGGATATAGTTCGAGCTGATGTCGTAAACCGACAAGTCCTTTGCCGGATCGATCCCGATCTTTGTCAGTTCGGCCCGAAGCTGCGTTTCCTGCTGCTCAATGGTCAGCTTTTCTTTCTTTTCGATTCGTTCAAGGATCGTGACCTTGAATGTGAATTCGTCCGGAGTAACAAGCCTTTCAGCCGAGCCCGAAACCTCTATAACCCGACGGTTATCGGGCTGTGCCTGCGCAAAACCGCCAACAAAAGCCGCGAGCAAAATGGCCGCGGCGGCAAATATCTTATTCATTTGTCTCCTCCAAGAAACTGTCGAAACCGCTTAGTTTATAAGAAAGATGTGAGGGCCTGATGGCAAGTTGTATTGGACCCAAGTGGAAACGTGGAATAATTTTACGGAAAGATTTCAGCGAGCCTTTATTTTGTCGCCGTCCCGGTCTTGCTGGGAATTATGGAAATTATCGTCCTGAGTGCCTTATTTATGGATTTCGAATCGGTGAAATACTCGCGGACATCGCTATCAATAGATGCAAAAAACTTGTCACTGATCAATTTATCTTTATCGTAAACACGAACCGAGTGCCCCTTTTTAAAGGCCTTCGCGTATTTTCCTCGGACTCCTTTCTTGCCGCTGAAGTCGTATTCTTCGGGCATCTCATCGTTAACCTTTTTCATACTTTTCTATCTTCGAGTTGCCTTTCTGGCGCTGATGATTCGAATAAGAATCTCATCATTGCCAGACTCGCCCTCGGTATGGACCACCAACAGAATCCTAAAGTTCACCGATAGACCGATACTAATGAATCGCTGCTCAGTACTAGAATGAATGTCGTCACCATATGTCAAAAGATTATTGTCTTCAAAAACTGACTTCGCCTCGTCGAAATCAATCGCGTGCTTTCGACGATTCGACCTCTCCTTTCGCACGTCCCATTCAAAAACCAGCCGCATTGCATTTAGTATATCACCGCTGAGCAAGGCTTCTTCTATACTTGTGTGTTATCGGCCGTCTTCTGCCGACGCCGATAGCGTTTTTGGAAACGATGAGCGTCGGCGGAAGCTGCTGGCGTTTGAATTCGTTGGCCGGGTGCTCGACCTTGTTGAGGATCCAATAGACGCGTTCGGGATCGTTGCCGGCGGCGATGATCTCGGCGGGCGCGGCCTTTTGCTCGAAGTACATTTGCAGGACCGGGTCCATTATTTCGTAGGGCGGCAGGCTGTCCTGGTCGAACTGGTTCGGAGCGAGTTCGGCCGACGGGTTTTTGTCGATGATCTTGTTCGGAATTACCTCTCGTCCGGCGCGTTTGTTGATGTCGCGGGCTATTTCCCAAACTTCGGTTTTCAAAACATCACCAAGAACCGCCAATCCGCCGTTGGTGTCGCCGTACAGCGTGCAATAGCCGACCGCGAGTTCCGATTTGTTGCCGGTCGAAAGGAGTAGCCGGCCTTCGGCATTCGAGATCGCCATTAAAATGACTCCGCGCAAACGGCTCTGCATATTCTCGGCCGCGAGAGATTCGCCGCCCTTGGTCGGTTTGTGCAATTCCATCTGTTTGAGCAGTACCTCGAAAGTGTCCGAGATCGGTTCGATCCGGCTTTCACAGCCAAGATTGCGGACAAGTTCTTCGGAATCTTTTACGCTGCCCTCGGACGAGAACGGCGAGGGCATCATGACGCACAAGAGATTTTCCGGGCCGATCGCTTCACACGCGAGTGCCGCAACGAGCGAAGAATCTATTCCGCCCGACAGGCCAAGCACCGCCTTTTGAAAGACATTTTTGCGCGCATAATCGCGAATGCCCAGAACGAGTGCATCGTGGATCGACTCAACCTCGCCGCCGGTTATGCCGCGTGCATCGGGCTTGCGGACGTCCAACTGCACCGTTTCGACAAACTCTTCGAACGCCGAGGCCTGGAGGATGATGTCGCCTTCCTCGTCGGCGATCAGGCTGGCCCCGTCGAAGATGATGCCGTCGTTACCGCCGATCAAATTTACGAATACGATAGGTACCTTATTGGCTTTTGCCCGATGCGCGACCATGTCGCATCGGAGCCGTATCTTGCCTTTGTTATAAGGCGACGCATTGATAGAAACGACAAGTTCGGCACCCATCGCGATCACTTCGTCGGTCGGATCGGTTTCATAAAGGCGGTCTTTCCAAAAGGTCTTGTCGTTCCAGAAATCTTCGCAGACTACAACACCGACCTTCACTCCGTTTATCTCGAAAAGCTTTCGCGGCGAATGGTTCGGCTCGAACCAGCGTGGATCGTCGAACACGTCGTACTCCGGCAGCAGCGTCTTATCGACCAGCCCGAGCAGCGTGCCGTCCGAAATAACGGCGGCGCTGTTAAAGATCTTTCGGCCGTCGTTGTCCGGGTTCGCACGGATCGTTCCGACGACGGCGGCAATGCCTTTCGTCGCGGCAACTATTTCGTTCAGCGGGTCGGCCGCGTGTTCGATGATGTCGCGGTCCTCGAACCAATCCTGAGAGGTGTAACCGTGCGTCACAAGTTCAGGGAACACGACCAGATCGGAACCATCGGCCTTTGCCTTTTCGATAGCCGAGACGATCCGCGCTACATTTCCTTCGATATCGCCGTTTGTCGTGTTGATCTGCGCGATAGTAATCTTCATAGTTAAGAATTATATCCGTACCTCCGTCGCATTACGCACCGGGGTAATGTAATTTTTGTCGGAATAAATCCGACAGTTTCGAGCTTCTTTAATAAGATAGCCATACGATCATGAAAAAAATACTAATCGCTTTAATGTTTGCCGCAGCCCTGACGGCCGGTCGCGAAATCTATGCCCAGAACGGTGCAATGTCGTCTGAACCGATGAAAGCAAAGCCGGCGCTCGCCGTTGGCCAAACCGCTCCGGATTTTTCGCTCACAGCGTCGGGCGGGGGACAGGTAACACTGTCGAAGGTTGGAGGGCCCGCAATACTCGTGTTCTATCGCGGTTATTGGTGCCCGTTCTGCGCCCGTCAGCTTGCCGACCTTCGCGGCCTGCTCAAGCCGGGCGAAAAATTCCGCCTTTTCGCGATCAGTGTCGACCCGGCGGAGAAAAGCAAGGAATTAGCAACGAAAATTGCTTCGGACGGCAAGGGCGAACTGCCGTTTCTGCTGCTTTCCGATCCGGGATACAAAACTATCGCAGGCTACGGGTTGATAGATCCAGCTTACGAAGGCAAGGGAATCTATGGAATTCCTCATCCTGCGGTCTATATTCTGGATAAGAAAGGAAAGGTCGTTTGGGCAAAAGTGGAAATGGACTACAAAACCCGACCGACGAACGAAGAAATACGGGCCGAACTGGATAAGGTGAAATAGCGGCTGCGGATATTGCGAGAGCCAGACGGCTTAGGTCATCGAGTGACAGCCAAGATGTTTGGTCAACGGGCGGAGTTCCGCCGCCTTTTGCGCTATTTCGAGGCAGGAGTTACGACTTGCTTGGGTTGCTGCGTTTCACCATCGTCAGGCGGTTGCCGCGTTCGTTGTATTTGACCTCGTCCATAATGTTGTAAATGAACAGGACGCCGCGGCCTGAAGATTTAAAGAGGTTTTCGGGATCGAGCGGATCGGGAATCGAGTTTACGTCGAAGCCTTCGCCTTCGTCCTCGACGGTGAAAGAAGCCTCTTTGCTTGAAAGCTCGGCGGTAATACGCACGAGCTTTTTGGCGTTGAACTTATTACCGTGTTTGACGGCGTTGACGAACGCTTCGTCAAGGGCAACGAAAAGATTCGACTGTTCGGGTTTAACGACGCCTAGTTTCTCGACCCGTTTTAGCAGATACTCGAGTATCGAATGCATCGGCGAGATAGCGCTCGGCAGTTCGAATTCGATCTTTTCGTGAAGGTTCCTGACAAGATTCGCGGTATCTACATAGCGATTCTTAAAATTCAAAACAGTCTCGATGAAGTCTTTGAGCTCGTCTTCGTTGAACTCATCCCGCCGGAAATTGGAAGCGCAGAATTTAAAGGCTTTAACATGTTCGCCGACTTCGGCTTTAGGAAATTCGGGAAGGCACGTGCCGTTGTTTCCGTTGGTATGACCAATAAACGGGACGGGAACCGTTTGTTCCCTTTCGGCGCGATTAACGTCCAGGTCTGTGATAACCAGGTCAAAATCGTCAATATCGTCTACTTCTAAAGCCGCGTTACGACTGTCAACTATCTCGACGGAATGGCCGCCGGCATTAAAAACATCTCGAAGCGAGGTCGCGAGGTCGTCGTAATCGTCGATAATGAGGATCTTTCTCTGCATGGGCCGCCGTTCTTAGGCCAGTTGGATTTACGAAATTTGGATTATACTTGTTGCAAAAATGATACCTTAGTCGAACGGGATTTCCCTATCTGTGATACCCAAAAATAACAAAGCCTTTACGCCGGCCGACCTATCAAAGTACTCGTTCAAGGACCGGGCCGCCATCCGTGCGGCCGACATCGCTTTCTATTTATTAATACGAACAATCGGCCGTACAATCCGATACGAAGTCGAGGGCTGGGAGAATTTCGACGCAATCGAAGCGGCCGGAAAGCTGCCGATCTATGCCTTTTGGCACAACCGTATCTTTGCCTCGACATACTTTTTCAGAAACCGCGGCATCGCCGTTATAACGTCGCAGAGCAAGGACGGCGAGTATATCGCGCGCTTTATTCAACGGCTTGGATACGGCGCGATCCGTGGTTCTTCCACCCGCGGCGGCGTCGGCGCTCTGGTAGAAATGATCAAAGCGATGCGGAACGGCACACCGACGGCCTTTACCCTGGATGGCCCGAAAGGGCCGCGTTACGTCGTAAAGCCGGGAGCTTTGATGCTGGCAAAAAAGACGGGCAATCCGGTCATCCCGTTTCTTGTCGAATGCCGCTCATTTTGGACCATCAATAGCTGGGACCGGCTTCAAATACCCAAACCGTTTACGAAGGCGAAGCTGATCATCGGTAAACCGCTTTACTGCTCGGAAAATGCCGACGAACACGAACTTGATAAAGCCCGCATGAACCTGCAAAGCACGCTTGACGAGCTTGCCGTTCTTGGTAAAGAATGGAGCCAGACCCACCACCTGTAATTTTATTCGAGTAACCCCTCCCGGTTCGCTCAAGTCTGGTCTTTACGGCTTTTTGTAAAAGATCGTTTCTTTCCTGAAAACTTCGGATAGTTTTTCGGGAAAATTTCACAGTCAGTTAGGAGGAAAACCGCAATGGCACTGTTCGATTCGGTTCTAAACAGCGTTACGTCTAAGTTTGGCCTTAGTTCCGACAAGGCCGGGGGATTGCTTGCACTTTTACTGGGAATGATCGCCGATCCCGCAAAAGGGGGATTCGGCGGATTCATTGACAGATTTAAGGGGGCTGGGTTGGGCTCTACCGCAAATTCATGGATCACGACCGGCGACAATGAGCCGCTGACCGAGGGCCAGGTTGAGCAGGTCCTGGGTAAGGACAATATCGCCGACGCGGCCGCAAAAGCAGGAGCCGAGACCGGCACCGCGACGTCGGCCTTTGCGTCGATGATACCGCACGTCGTCGACACCCTGACGCCGGACGCCCAGATACCGGATGAAGCAAGCTTGATGTCGCGAATCGGCGGCTTTCTTTCGGGCATCGGCGGAGCGGCGGCTGCGGCCGTTGCGGGTACGCTCGGGGTGGCCGGAGCTTTTGCCGCCGGCGCGGGCGAGAAAGTAGCGGGTGCGGTTGGGGCCGCGTCAGGAGCAGTCGGCTCGGTTGGCGGGCGGGTTTCGGACACGGCGGACCGCTTTCGCGAAAACGTGGACACCGGCGGAGCGTCATCGATCCTCCGGTGGCTTATTCCGCTTCTACTGCTCGGGCTTGTTATCGCTTTAGGCTTTTGGTTCTGCGGACGGGGAACTGCGCCGACGGCCAACGTCAATGTAAATGCGAATCGTACTAACGCGAACGCCAATCGCACCAACGTTAACGTCAGAACGAACGCCAATGCGACCTCGAACGCAACGGCCAATACCGCCGAGGCCGCAAGGACCCTGAGCGAGGTAACCCTTGCCAACGGAACAAAACTGCAGGCGTATCCCGGAGGAATCGAAGACCAGATGGTCAAGTTCATCCAGTCCGACGAATATAAGGGCGCGACAAACGAAACGCTGAAAGAGAAATGGTTCAACTTCGACGATCTGAACTTCGTGTTCGGAAAAACGGAATTGACGCCCGAGTCGAAACGTCAATTGGACAACATCACCGCCATTTTGAAGGCTTATCCGGACGTGAAAATAAAGATCGGCGGTTACACCGACAAAAAGGGTGACGACGCCGCAAACCTTAAACTTTCGGACAGTCGTGCCAAAGCCGTTCAGACCGCGCTGAAAGCCGCTGGCGTCGGCGGCCAGGTCCCGGAAGCCGAAGGTTATGGCGAGAAGTTCGCTAAGGTTGAAGAAAGCGCCAGCGACGATGCCCGCAAAGTCGACCGGAAAACCGCTGTTCGCCTTATCAAGTAAAGCCGACCAAACTGTCGAGGCTGTCCGAATTGGGCAGCTTCGTTTCTTTGTCCTCGTCCTCTTTTCATCTTTTTCGTCTTATTCTGTGGTTGGCCTTTATTTCTTTAGAAAACCACAGACGCAGAAGAGCAAGAAGAAATCAAGAAAAAAAAGATGCCCGAATAGGATCGGGTTGAAACTCTCAGCCACCTCAGCGCTGATTTTTTTTACCGCATTTGCCTTGAAAGCAAATTCAGCGAAAGCAATACAAAAACGATCCAGATCTCGTCGGCGAGCAGAAGGTGGCCGAGTTGCATTATGATCGGGCCGAGCATGAGTAAAGTGGCGGCGCCGAAGGCTAGTTGGGCGAGGACGAGAATCGAAAGGACGTTG
>JABFSB010000471.1 GCA_013140875.1 Acidobacteriota bacterium | reverse complement strand
CGGCAAAGGCGAAGTCGGCAAGGGCGGCATCGTGCGCGAAAGCGAAAAGCACGAACGTGTTGTGAATGAGATCAATTCGTTTGCGGAAGGTATCGGCCTGGTGTGCGTCGGCGTGATCGATTCGCCGATCCTCGGAGCCGAAGGCAACAAGGAGTTTCTTGCGTTGTATGACAGACGGACCGAAAACTGAAAGAGTCGCAGTGCCTGTATTTAAGGAAGGTGTGGACTATTACTTCGAAGACGGTCTGATGGTGCTGACCGCTGAATTCCTGCGCAAACGTGGTTACTGCTGCGGGAGCGGCTGTCGACATTGTCCATATTCGAAAGAAACGGAGAAGCCACGAATGCACGAATAAAGCGAGAACTATTCGTGCATTCGTGGCCAAAATTAAAGCAAAAATTCGTCGATCTCGTTGTGTCCTGTGCCGGCATATTCGTATTCGGGCTCAGCAACTTCAATTTCATCGTCCAGGTAGGGCAGTGCAAAAGGAATCGGCGTTCGGGCGATCTGGACCAACATCTCCGGCGTGCAGCATACGGTTCGATACTTTTCGCGTTCCGCTTTCATTTCGGGCTGGTCGTCCAGCCAATCCAAAATTTCCGCAAGCACGCGCCGGCCGCCGTCGCTTTCCGGGGCGACAATGCTGTAATGCATCCACTTGCCATCGCGCCGCGCTTTGACGATTCCCGCGTTTCGAAGGTAGGCAAGATGGCGCGAGATCTTTGGCTGGCTGTCGCCGAGCACTTCGGTAAAAAAACAAACACATACCTCTTCGTTCCGTATCAAGTTCAACAGGCGTAGACGCGTCTTGTCAGCCAGCGCCATAAAGAACGATTCCATATATGCCAAGCCATTTACGTCCATGATAAAATAATAACACGTTTTGGAATTTTATGTTGACAAGTCGAGAAAATGAAGATATATTCGCCTTAACATATATGTATAAGCGTATATGAATTTGGTAAGGAGCAATTGATGTGACACAGATAAATACACTAAAGCCGCATATTTCATTGAACGTAAAGAACGTAGAGCAAAGCGTTGAGTTTTATTCGAAGCTCTTCGGAATCGAGCCGATGAAATTCATCAAGGGCAACACGACAACGCACTCGATCGTCCGGGAGCAGGCGGGCGAAAAAAGTGAAAGCCCGAGGTTCGGATATGCAAAATTCGATGTTGCGAATCCGCCGCTCAATTTCGTCTTGAATGAAGTTCCCTACAGTGAGGGCGGCACGCTTTCGCATCTTGGGATCCAGGTTGCGTCGACCGACGATGTTCTTAAGACGCGCGAAAAATGGGTGGAATCCGGTCTGCTGACGGTCGACGAAATGAAGGTCGATTGCTGCTACGCCCTTCAGGACAAGGCCTGGGCACGCGATCCGGACGGCAACGAGTGGGAAGTTTTCGTCGTGCTTGAGAATACCGAGCCGGCCGCCGATGCTTGTGCATGCGGCGACAAGGTCCAACCTAAAGAGCTTTCCTCGGCCGCCTGTTGCACGCCGAGCCAAAAGGCATCTACCATTGGTGCGACCGCTCAACCTTGTTGCTAAAAAACCGGAGGTCCTAAATGGACGATAATTCTTTTTTCACACTATCCGTTCACGCAGGCGAAGACCACGACGCGAATTTTGGCGCTTTATCGGTGCCGATCTATCCGGCCTCGGTTTTCGCCCTGCACGAAGCCGAGAGCGGCATCGCGGTTCATAACTACGATAAACCAGGATACTTTTACGGCCGTCTCGGCAACCCGACTCAAACGGCGCTTGAAAAGGCGATGGCCGAACTTGAGGACGGCGAAGCATCTCTTGCCCTCGCTTCAGGAATGGCCGCGGTCTCGGCGGCCGTTTTGACCGTCGTCAAATCAGGCGATCATGTCGTCGCGCCGGAATCGATGTATTCGACAACGACGAATTTTCTTCGCCATATCGAAGAAAAATTCAGCGTTCACACGACGTTTGTCGACGCGACCAATGCCGAAAACTACGCGGCGGCGGTGCGGCCGGAAACAAAGCTTTTTTGGATGGAAACTCCGTCGAATCCGCTGGTGAGTATTACTGATATTTCAAGGGTCGCCGAGATCGCAAAGGCCGCCGGGATCAAGACGGTCGTCGATAACACATTTGCGACGCCATTCAATCAGCGTCCGCTCGATCATGGCGTGGACGCGGTTATCCATAGTGCGACCAAATACCTTGGCGGCCATAGCGATCTTACAGCCGGCGTGCTCGTCGGTTCGGAAGAGATCGTGGAAGCGGCACGGCACGGAGCAAACAAATTTTTCGGCGGCAACATTGCGCCGCAGGTCGCGTGGCTCGTGCTTCGCGGCATCAAGACGCTTGCGCTGAGAATGGAGCGGCACAACGCAAACGCCGCCTATCTTGCCGAAGCTCTTGCATCGCATCCTAAGGTCTCGGCGGTGCACTATCCCGGCCTCGCCTCGCATCCGAATCACGACATCGCGAAACGACAGATGAAAGGTTTCGGCGGAATGCTGGGCCT
>JABFSB010000047.1 GCA_013140875.1 Acidobacteriota bacterium | reverse complement strand
CATTGGGCGTCGGGACCGGGGTCGGTGCGGCGGGCGGAAATTCAAAAACATTATTGGCGGCCCCGGCGGTCGTATTTATGACGCTTCCTTTGGTCGGAAGAAGCTGCTTAAAGGTACCGGAGGCATTTTTGATCCACGTTTGGCTGTTCCCACTGTCGCTCGTATTCCAATTACGCCACGCTTGCGTGACGATATGACCGACCGCGGTCACGCGCGAATCGAAATAGACACCTTCAGTACCGGGCGACACGAAGAAGTTTCCGTTCGCGTGCACGCGTCCGCCAAAGCTGAAACGGGGCGGACGGAAAAGCTCGAGATCGTCATTGTAGAAGATACCGAACTGAAAGATCGGAATGCGGTTGTTAAGAACATTACGGGTCAACTGCGTTTGCACGCCCGAATTGTCCGTTGCCGTGGTACGCAGACGCCAATTGTCCCTGAATGCATATAAACCTGTGTATGGTCCGCCATTCAGCACTTTTACGCGATCGGCAAGCGGCAAACCGGCATCCGTCTGTAGGACCTCTTGAAAAAAGTCATACTCTCCGGCCGGAACTCCGGTCCGTGATAATCCTGGAACCAGCGCCGTCTCAACGTTATTTATGTCGGTGGTGGACGGATTGAGTCTGGTTTCGAAGATCTTGTTAAAATTGCGGGTCATCATTTCAAGACTTCCCTGCGCGGCGTAAACGCCGCGGCCATCCGCGGTTTCATTGCCGATGGCGGCTGCCTCGGTCGCGGTCCTGGACATGGCCAAGGCGACGAAGACGCCAATCAGCGCCATGACAAATAAGGCGATCACAATGGCCGACCCTTTCTGATTTGAATTCTCAGAATTATCCAAAGGAGTTTTCTCAATGTCCTTAAATCCGTTCATATCGATATGCCTCATTTTTTCTTAACTTGCGTCGTAGCCTAAATTTCTGGTGCTGAAGGTCGAACTCATCGTGACCCGGCTCGGTTGCCCTCGCGAGTCCAACTCATTGGTCCGAAGACTGATCGTAAATCTGATCTGCCGGACCGCCTCCAGATTGGCCAACACGTCATCCCCGGTGCCCGCGACGAGGTCAGGACCGGCACTTGGATTGTCGGTCAGGGATCCGTTTTCCATCACATATTGGACCTGGAAATTTTCGACCCCGTAAACAAGCGGCTCGTCCACGAACGCAGATGTTCCCGGAGCATTTCCGAACTCGCGTCGAGTCAAAGTTCCGTCAGGCGTGACGAAGTAGGTCACCATCAAAACGCGCTGCATGCTCGCGGGCAAGGTGATCGCAATAAGCGAACCGCCCGCACCGGTCAAATTGATGCCCAGAAGGTCGCCGTTGGAAAACTGCACCCGGTCCGCACCCGAGAGTCCGGTGGCAAGCCCAAGTGTCGAACCGGTATTTCCGGTAACCAGATAAATATCGTTGACGCGGCAACTGGAATTGCTTCCCGAAATGGGAACGATCTCGTCGATACCCGTTCCGGTTGTCGTCGCCGCATTTATATTCAGCGACTGTGAAAACTGGTCCGGTGCCACGCCGACGGGGTTGAATGTCGTGTCCTTGAAGAGAAAGGTCACCTGGTCGGTTCGAACTCCGGCTGTCGTATTGAATGTATTGAGCGTAATATCGTTGCCCGCAATGACCGGCGGGACCGTGTCCCTTAGTACGTCGGTGTCATTCGGTACGCCGAGAAGCGTCGAAACGCGGTTGTCCGGTAGAACGACCGTGCTTTTTAAGGGATAACCGAACCCCGCATTGAAAGTATCGCGTCCTAAAATATTCAGGGCTACGCGGGCGTCTTTACTAAGCGGAACCTGCTGGTTGATCGCCGTCCGGCTTTGCTGGGCGACCCGCATGAGGCCCCAGATGGCACCGCTTACGATCATGAAAATTAACATCGCGATAACCAGTTCGATCAGCGAATGTCCTTTTTCGCCGATACGAACAGTATCCATTTGTCCAGTTCGGGATGTTGCGTTGTTTCGCATATTTTTATACTAGTTTGCGGCGTAATCGGTCAGGACGGTGTTCAAGACCTCCTGTCTTCGAACCTGTCCGACGAAATAACTGACGGTGACCTGAACCGAGCGTATACGAACCGGAAAAATTCCCGGCGTCGGACAATTGGCCGACGGACGATCGGGATCGCATATATCGGTGATTACGATCTGTCGCAGATAATCCGGACTGACCGCTCCGGCATCGTCGGCCGTTCCGACAACTTCATCCACCCCGGCCGCGGCTCTCACAGGTTGAAAACCCGTCACGAAAATCCCTTGCGGTACGTTGAGTGCGTTTGGGTTACTTCCGACGTTGCCGACCGCGATCCAGCCCAGCCGGGAAGGGTCGGACGTTTCCTTGACTGACATTATCGATTCGATCGTGGAAGTGGCGATTTGCTTTGCTCCCAACTGTGTTGCCTGTCCGCGGGATTGAAGAAGCCCTATCGATATTACTGAGAGCAGCCCTAATATCCCGACCATAAGGATCACGAGAGCGATCATTACGTCGACAATTGAAA
>JABFSB010000318.1 GCA_013140875.1 Acidobacteriota bacterium | reverse complement strand
ATATTTAATTGACCAGCAACGTTATGCAGTCTAAATACTTAGCTTGGGAAAGTCAAGAATAATCAAGCCCGATTCCGGAGAATTTTCACATTTTCCTCGGAACCGGGCGTTGGGCTGATTTGCGATTTGACCTGTGAGCGAACTAATTCTCGACAGTGTCTGGTAAATCGGTTTATCGGGTCACCGGCCGCCGGGCGACCGAGCGGCGTGAAGCGGTCGCCATTTTCTCGCCTTTCGGCTGGATCGCGACCTCTTTCACTTTTCCGATACCGAGTTTGCTCTGCCACCAGATCGCAATCGGCGAGGCGATCGCAATGGTCGAATAAGTACCGGCGATCGAGCCCACGAACAGGGCCAGCGAAAATCCGCGAAGAACTTCGCCGCCGAAAAGCACCAGAGCCAACACAGCAAGGAACACCAAACCGTTCGTGACGATCGTGCGTGACATCGTCTGATTGATCGAATCGTTAGTAAGCTGATAAAGCGATTTATCGCGATGCAGCGTCATATTCTCGCGAATACGGTCGAAGATAACGATCGAGTCGTTCACCGAAAATCCGACGAGCGTGAGAAATGCGGCCAGCACCGTGAGGCTGACTTCCCATTGGAAAACGGAAAAGAAAGCCAGCGTTATGAGAACGTCGTGAAACACGGCGATAACCGCACCGGCGGCGTATGTCCAGTCATAACGGAACGCGATAAACAAAAGTATCCCGACCATCCCGAGCAAAGTCGCCTGGATCGCCTGGGTACGCAATTGGGCACCCGCAACCGGGCCGAACGAATCCGTCCCGACAATTTTATACGCAGCGGCCTGATCGTCCGTCAAAGCAAGCGTCGGATCGGCTTCCTTTCCAAAAGTATCGAGCGCCTTCTTAACATCGGCGCGGCCGCGTTCGACCTGTGTATTGGAAACGCCGCCTTCCGGCACGGCTTGATCGGACTCGACGTCAGCGATAAGCGGTACTTTTATAAGCACTTCATCCTGCTTGTCCGTCGATTCCTGAATTATCGGCTCGTTGACGCCGACGGTGTTCAGCGCGGCCCTGATATCGTCCGTGGACGGTTTTTCCTTGAACTTAACGGTCACAACCGTTCCGCCCTGGAAATCGACGCCAAGGTTGAACGCGTCGGTCCCGCCGGGCGTTATCTGACGGCCGATCGCCGAAATGAGGCCGGCAAAAAGTATCAGGATTGAGATCGCAATGAGCGGCTTGCGCCAGCCCATCCAGTCCACGTTGATATTAGGTAAAATTTGAAACATTGCTTTTTAATTTCGATTTGCGATTTGCGATTGATCGAGAAGATCGCAAACCGAATTCCAAAAATCGCAAATCCTTAAATACTCAAGGATTTCATATCCGGATTACGCTGAAGCAGCCACATAAAGATAGTTCTCGAAACGAAAACGGCCGAGAACAGATTGATCAACAATCCAAGTATCAGCGTCACCGCAAAGCCGCGGATCGGGCCAGAACCGTAAAGGTAAAGGATCACGGCTGAAATGATCGTCGTGACGTGTGTATCGATGATGGTTATGAACGCCCGGTCGAAGCCCAGCGAGACGGCCTTTGCCACGTCGTTACCGGCACGCAATTCTTCGCGCATGCGCTCGAATATAAGAACGTTCGAATCCACTGCCATACCGATGCCGAGGATAAGACCGGCAATTCCGGGCAACGTCAATGTCGAATCGAGCATGATCAAGGCAGCCAACGTCAACATCATGTTCAGCACGAGAGCAACAACGGCATTGATGCCCGAGCCGCGATAGTAAAACAGCATGAACAGGACGATAAAGATCAAGCCCGCGACCGATGCGGTAACGCCGGCACGGATCGAATCGGCTCCCAGGCTCGGCCCAACGGTACGTTCTTCCTGATACTCGATCGTCGCGGGCAGAGATCCGGATTTCAGGGTCAACGCCAGGTCGTCCGCGTCGGCTTTCTTAAATTTTCCCGATATTTCGCCCTGATCGTCTATCCGGGAACGAATATATGCTATGGATTTGACCTTGTCGTTCAGCAAAACACCCATATAACTATTGATGTTCTGGCTGGTCCATTCGCCGAATTTTGCGGCACCGCCGGGCTTGAGCGAAAAGGCGATCTGATAATCGCTTGCGGACTGCGTACGCGATACCGCATTCGCGTCTCTAAGTTCGCTTCCGTCGACGACCGCCGGATACTCGACAACTACAAACTGTTTCGGCGGTTCCTGGGCCGTACCCGTTGTTGGCGGCGTTGTCGCGTCGCGGTCCGTGTACTCGACGATCTTTCGGTTCGGCGGGACCGCACCGCCCAGCGATTGCTTTGCGGCCTCTTCGCTTGGATATGTCTGAATCGGCGCCGGATTGGGCGCGCCGACAACTTTGACCAGCTCGAGCTTGGACTCGGCCCCGATAAGTTTCTTAACGCGTTCGGGATCGTCGACGCCGGGCATCTGCAGCAGGATCTGGCCGGACGATTCGGCACCGTGACGCTGAAGGGTCGGTTCCTTAACACCGAGAGCA
>JABFSB010000323.1 GCA_013140875.1 Acidobacteriota bacterium | reverse complement strand
ATCCTTAAGTCGGAGACAGGCTGCCTTTGTCAGTTGCAACTACCTTTTCTCAACTCAGGAAAGCCGTAATTAAGTTATGAAACGAATAATAAGTTTCTTGTTTATCTCGATATTTTTGAGCGTTGCCGCGATCGCCCAATCGTCCGGCGAGGTCCTGATCAAGAACGCCACGATTTTGACCGCCGCTCGCGGAACGCTTGAAGGCACTGACATCCTGATCCGCAACGGAAAGATCGTGCGCCTTGCGAAAGGGATCGCGGCTGGAAGCGGGACGAAGGTGATCGACGCGACGGGGAAGTTCGTCTCGCCGGGCATTATCGACGCTCACTCGCATTCGATGCTGAGCGCGATCAACGAAGGTTCGCTTGCCGTGACTTCGATGACGCGGACGCGGGATATGCTCGATCCGGGCGATATAGCGATCTACCGGGCGCTTGCCGGCGGAGTTACATCGGCGCTGTTGCTGCACGGTTCGGCAAACCCGATCGGCGGCCAGAGCACGACGGTCAAATTCAAATGGGGCCATCCGGTCGAGGATTATCCGATCGCCGATGCGCCGCTTGGGATCAAATTCGCCCTCGGTGAAAATGTAAAGCGTTCGAGCCAGGTGATAACTCAGCCGGGACAGACTCTACGCTATCCGCGTACCAGAATGGGTACGATGGAAACGATCCGCGACGCTTTCCGCCGGGCTCGTGACTACAAACAGGCGTGGGACGATTACCGTGCAAAGAAGACGAAGGTCCCGCCCACGATCGACGAAGAACTGCAGCCGATTGTCGAGATCCTGGAAGGAAAACGTAAGGTCCATTGTCACGGTTACAGATCGGATGAACACTTGAACATTTTGCGCATCGCCGAAGAATTCGGATTTAAGATCGGAACTCTGCAGCACGGGTTGGAGGCGTACAAGATCGCGCCTGAGATCGCAAAACATGGTGCCGGTGTTTCGATCTTTACGGATAGCTGGAGCTATAAGCTCGAGGCGTACGATGCGATCCCTTACAACGCATACATTTTGTGGAAGAACGGCGTGCTTGTTTCCATCAACTCCGATTCCGACGAAAGAATGCGGCGCTTGAACATCGATGCGGCCAAGGTAATGAAATACGGCGGCGTGCCGGAGCAGGATGCTCTGCAGATGGTCACTCTCAATCCGGCGAAACAGCTGGGGATCGACAAACGGACAGGTTCGATCGAGCAGGGCAAGGACGCCGATCTGGTGATCTGGAACACTCATCCGTTCAGTTCATTCTCACACCCCGAGATCACGATGATCGAAGGCGAGATCTATTTCGACCGGGCGGCGGATATTCAGAAGAGAACGCTGATCGCGAAAGAGCGTGAGGAGCTTGAAAAACTGGACGTCAATCGTGCTCCGGGTTCGGGCGGAACGCCGCCCAGAGTTCCGGCGGAACGGATTCGCGGCGAACGTGACAATGCCGAATACGGCGATGGAGATAATCGATGAGATTTGCGATTTTTTTTACCACAGAGACACGGAGAAACAGAGATTTTATGAGCGTAGTTAGACGGCTTCCTTCGGCCAAATCCAGTCTGTCTTTTATCTTCTCCGTGTCTCTGTGTCTCTGTGGTGCGCTTTTGCTCATGGCCCAGAGCGATGGTTCGCAGCAGAACAAAACCGGACGAGCAGGCACTTTCGCCATCGTCGGGGCAAGGGTTGTGACTGTTAGCGGCGCGGTTATCGAGAACGGGACCGTGGTGATTCAGAACGGCAAGATCACGGCGGTCGGGGCCGGTGCTTCGGTGCCGTCGGGTGCCGAAAGAATCGACGGCAAAGGCCTTTCGATATTTCCCGGAATGATCGACGCGGCCACCGGAATGGGATTGGCCGAGATCGGACAGGGAGCCAACGCCACGGTCGATATCGCCGAAACCGGAACAAACAATGCAAACGCAAAAGCGATCACGGGCATCAATCCGCACTCGTCGCACATTAACGTGACTCGGGTGAACGGCATTACCACAGTGATGTCGGCTCCGACCGGCGGGCTTATCGCGGGACAGGGTGCGGTGATCAACCTCAACGGATCGACCCAGGCGGACATGTCCGTTGTGCCGACCGCGGCATTGGTGATCAATTTTCCGAGGGTTGCCACCGGCGGCGGAGGTTTTGGCGGCGGAGGCTTCGGCGGATTTGGCGGACAGCCGGTCGATTTTAACGAAGCGGTCCGGCGTCGCGATGCACAGATCGACGAACTGAAAAAAATCTTTACCCAGGCTTTGAATCACGGACGGGCGATGGATGCATACGCAAAGGACAAAACGCTGCCCGCTCCGGCGACGAACCTTAGCCTCGAAGCCTTGGTGCCATACGTTCGCGGTGAGAAGCCGATCGTTTTCACGTCCGAGCGAGAACGCGACATCCGCGCCGTCGCAAAGTTCGTCGCGGAAATGAAACTGAAAGCCATTCTTGTCGGCGGTCAGGAAGCGTGGAAGGCGGCCGACGTGCTCAAAGCTAACAACATCACGGTCATTTACACGAACATTTACA
>JABFSB010000390.1 GCA_013140875.1 Acidobacteriota bacterium | reverse complement strand
CCCTTCCATCGTTGTCCCTATCCGTCGGCACCGGCAAATCGCCATCCTGCCCCCAGCTATAGGTCGTAAAGGTAAGGTTCGACGAATTCACCACAAACCACTGCCCCGTCGAAGGCCGAAACACCGCCACATCCGTCCGCCCATCACCATCATAATCCGCCGGCGCCATCCGATCACCCACCACTCCCCAGGTAATACCCGTAAACCCCGCCGTGCTCTGCAGCAGATACCAAATATTATCCGACGGCCGACGAACCGAAAGATCTGATCGAGCGTCACCGTCGTTATCGAAGAACGTTCCGGCCTGCCCCAAACGCGTAACGGCGTTTGCAACGTTGATACGCGGCTTCACTATGCCATTGCGGGCGTCCGTGACGCCCAGTCCGGTTGAGCGAAGCGCATTCGCGATCTGAGCGACACTCGCATTCGGCTTTCTTTGTTTCAGGACCGCCCAGGCTCCGGCAACGTGCGGCGTTGCCATCGATGTCCCTGAATAGTTCTCGAATGTAGTTGTTGATCCCACGGCGGCAACCGACGAGTTGATCCAACGTCCTGGAGCAAGAAAGTCGAGGAACGATGCGCTGTTCGACGAGCTGACGACAACATCGGTCGTCGCACCCGAGCTTCCGTCGCCGGTCGAACCGACACTGAACGCCGTCGAGATACAGGCCGGTGCACTGATCGCATTCGTGTAACCGTTATTCCCGGACGCAATGATCGTCGCAATGTTGACGGAGCGAAGATTGTCGATCGCGGCTTTGCGGGCCGCTTGAGTGGCGTCGCAGTAGCCCATATTCTGGCCGCTGCCGAGGCTCATGTTAACGCTCGCAATATTCATCGTGCTGCTCAATGCAAGCACACGTTCGAGGCCGCGAACCTGATCCGACACATATGAAAGCACACACGGAACAGGGTTTCCGGTGCCGCAGCTTGTCGCATTATCAAAACGCGAAAAAACCTGGATCGCGATGATGTTCGCACCTTTCGCAACGCCGCTGGAGGTCGCTCCGTTTCCGGCAACGATCCCGGCTACGTGCGTTCCGTGAGGGCAGCCGGCAACGGCCGGATCGCAATTCACGCCCGAGCCGACATCGGTCGATTGTGAAACACCGCCCGGACAAACCGTAGTCGCAGTGCCGCTAACGGTTTGCGAATAACATGCTTCCGACACGACCTTGCCGGTAAGAAAGCTGTGCGTTTTCATAACGCCGGAATCGATAATTGCAACCGCCCAATTTGCTCCGGTGTAACCACTCGACCAAGCCGCCGGCGCATTCACGACCTGTGTGCTTTCGGCAAGGTCGGGCGAGTCAGCCACGTCTTCTTCGATGGTCTTTACCTGGCCGTCATCGATCATCCGTCTAAGAAGTTCGGCGTCCGCCGTTATTACCACGAACGGGATCGTTTCGAAAAGTATCGAGTCATCGGAGCCACGCTGTGCAAAGTAGCGGCTGAGGAAATTCTTCTGTGCCGTTTTGATCCTGTTTCGCTGCTTGGAAGCTTCATCGCGGCTCAGCGTTCCAACCGGAGCGAAGCCTGTATCGAGCCCGACGATTACGCGCAGCGGGCCGGCGGTTTCGGCCTTTGAGACGAACCTTGCGAAGATCGCTTCTCTCGCCGAATCATCGGCTTGAACAGCGGTCTGAGCGTTCTGGGCCTTTTGGCGCGTGGCCAAAAAATGCCCGGCCGCAACGGCAACGATAAAAATGGCGACGGTGACGGTAATGCGTTTCATAAATCCCGCGAAGCTAAGGTGTATTCGGTGTATTCAAGGGGGTGTGTTCAAGCACGGGTCAAAATACAGGTTCCAGTTTCTACTCGAATAAGTTTATCCTTAGAAAAATACAATAATTCGGACGATCTTTCCACAAGAATCTGCGCGCCGGAATAATCCGAAAAGCGAACTCCCGTTTGTTCGGGCGATCCTTCCTGCTCTCCATTTTGCCGGAGAGGCGAGCAGGAAGGCGGAGGTTTCTACTTTTAATTAAACCAATAGAAGGGTTTAAGCTTCGCCGACCCAGCGGGCCGACAAGGTGTATTGGCCATCAAAGCTATTCTCCGGGTCGCGGCCCTGCCCAATCGTCAGGGCGCGTGCGAATGCGTCGCCGATTTCGACCTTGTTCTCAATCACCAGCGTGTCCGTAACAGCCGCCGATATGTCGTCGCCGATCAGCGTAACGGTTATTTTGCCGATCATGCTAACGACAACTATAGCACCGAGAGCGATGCAAACGGCGGGCACCAATGCGGGCGCGAACGTACCGACCAATACAAAAATCGGCAGAAAAAGAATGGATATGGTCGCGCTGATGACAACGAACAAGTCGAAAAGCTTGTTGAGCAGCTCCTGGTTGCTCGTCCAATCACTTTCGATGATGAACAATCCCGCGGTGAAGGTTTGTGGAAAGATCACTGGATCGATGGGCAGCGTGAAAAGTTTGCTGTTTCCGCCAAGCGAAAGCGTGTCGTTTTTCTTAAACTTTCCGACAAACAGCGGGGCCAGCCGGGACTCGGTGCCGTTTGTGTCGATCGAAAATCCGGCAAGGCTGATCTCGTCCTTTATCAGGTCGTCCGGGTTGAGGCACGTCATGGTGTCGACGACAAATGAAATATTCGTCGCGACGACGGCCTGCCGGGGTGCGATCTTCGCCTTGCCGGCCTTGGCGCCGGATTTCCCGGTTGACGGTCCCGCCTTCGATCTTAATTTGGCAAGCAAGCCTTCCGCTTCCGATTCATCAAACTTCATTGTTGCAGGCACCGGCATCGCCTTGACCTGTTCACCGATCGGGACCGCCGCGTGGAAATCGACGTTGACGATGTCTTTGTATTTTGCCGAACGGACTCCTGGGCTGGCCTTCAAGGTTGCGTTAACTCGGTCGATCACCTTCTTCCGCTGGTTGTTTGGCATCGCGGAAAGAAGATCGTGAAACGCCCGCTCGACCGACTTTGCACCGGCGGGCAGCGGATACACCGCCGGATTCTCGCGATGGGCAACCGCCTTTTCGAACGCCAGGTCGATGGCATTGCGTACCCGCTCGTTCGCGAGTTCGAGTTTTTTCTCAAATTCCGACGTCTTGTAGGAACTGGGTTTTGCGGTCTTCGTACTCGGTCCGACATCTTTGTAACTTTTGGAGGTGACGGGTGACGTGGTGCTTGCTTTTGATCTCATTGATTTTTTTCTCCTTAATGGCTGTGACTCTTTAACTCCCGCTCGTCGATGGAACTTCTGGCTCTTGAACCAAGCCGTGACAAGAGAATGCCCGTTTGTTTCGGGAAAGACCTTAGGGATTTATGAAATTTTTATGAGACTTTTCTGAAGGGAGTGAGATTGAATCAGGACAAGGCAAGAAATAGGTTGACGCGTATCGTTGGCAAACGTTAAACTTGTTTTGACATCTGTTTGCAGCTCGGCGGCCGCCCGGCCGCACCTGTTGTAAGCCATTGATCAAAAACAACTTATATCCTGTTCCCAAGAACGAGCAACGAAGAAGCTGATGCCACGATCGGTCCAGACTTCGGGTTGTGATCGAGTCGTCCTTAAACTGCCATCGGACTGGTTTTAGAAGCCTGTCCCTCCGACGGTGCACCCAATATGCTCAATCGAATTGATGATCTACTGCGCATGGCCATGAGCTTCGGCTCTTCCGACCTGCATTTGCGTGCCGGCTCGACGCCGGTGATCCGGGTGAACGGAGAGCTCCGACCGATGGCCGGCATATCCAAGCTGTCGCAGGACGAGACGCTTGAGATGGCGTTCTCGATGATGTCGAATCGGCAAAAGCAGCATTTTAAGGAAGTTTACGAGGTCGATATCGGCTATGGCGTGACCGGGCTTGGCCGTTTTCGAGTAAACATCTTTCAGCAGCGGAACTCGATCGGCATCGTGGCCCGCGTCATTTCCGATACGATCAAGAACTTTGGAGAGTTGGGCCTTCCGCCGATCCTTCAAACCATTTCGCAGGAAAATCGCGGGCTTGTGCTGGTTACGGGAACGACCGGTTCCGGCAAATCGACAACGCTCGCGGCGATCGTGGACGCTATAAACGCGTCGCGAAACTCACATATCGTAACTATCGAGGACCCGATCGAGTTCTTGCACAAGGACAAGGAATCCTTTGTCACACAGCGTGAAGTCGACGTAGACACGCGTTCCTTCGCCGAGGCATTGCGCGGATCGCTGCGTCAGGACCCGGACGTCATACTCGTCGGCGAAATGCGCGATCTGGAAACTATTGAAACGGCGCTGGTTGCGGCCGAAACCGGGCACCTTGTGCTGTCTACTTTGCACACTCTGGACGCACAGGAAACGTTGACGCGAATCCTGTCGGCTTTTCCGCCCTTCCAGCAAAAGGCGATACGAATTCAGCTTGCGGGACTCCTGAAAGCAGTGGTCTCGCAGCGGCTGATGAAATCGGCCAAAGGAAACAGCCGCGTTCCGGCGGTTGAGGTTTTGATATCGACCCCGCTGATCCGGGATTACATCCTGCACGAAGAAAAAACCTCGTCCATTCGCGACGCGATCGCCGCCGGAACGTCGCAATACGGCATGCAGACGTTCGATCAGTCTCTGTTTTACTTGTATCAGTCGGGGCTGATTGCCCTGGAAGAGGCTCTTCGCGGTTCCACGAACCCCGATGAATTCCGCTTACGACTGGCCGGCATCCAAAACACATCGAACATCGCCCGCGAGGAAATGGAAAAAATGAGCGGCGTAGGATCGATAACGGACATGATCACCCGGATGTAATTTGTTTATTTTCTGTAAATTAACTGACCTCCTACTACAAATGAAAACCAAAACGCTCGTGATAACCGTGCTGGTCGTCCTAATCCTCTCTTTTTCAGCCCTCTCGTGTAAGCTTTTTCAAAGGGTAAGTCAGGGACCGACACCGACTTCTACGCAGAACGATCCAATTTCTCCATCTGGTCCAACTGTGCCCGGAATCGTGTCACCACTTGACTCTACGACAACGCGTAAAAAACTTTCTGCAGAAATCAGCGCGCGGCTCAAGAAAAACGATTTTGAGTCAATTGAATCTCTGGCGAATTCGGCCCGAAGCAGTAAACAGCGTATTCCGGGCGGTTTTTGGAAACTTTATGTGATCTACGATGGCCTGACCGAACCGAATCTAGAACAAAAATCAACAGAGCTAGAGTGGCAAGAACACATCGGCCGACTTGAAGCCTGGAAGACGGCCATGCCGAACTCTGTCACTGCAAAAGTAGCGACTGCGGGGGCTTGGGTTTATTGGGCGGTGGACGCGAGAGGAGAAGGTTTTGCTCACACAGTCTCTGAACACAGCTGGCAACTTTTTAGAGAGCGGTCCCAAATGGCTTCTGACGAACTCGCCGAAGCTAAAAAAAGCGATCTGAAGTGCCCCCAGTGGTACGTCGTAGCCTTGTCAGTTGGTTTGGTACAGAACTGGTCGAGGACTCAGTACGACAAAGTATTTGAAGAAGGCTTTCGACTCGAGCCGACTTACTATCACATTCAGCGAGAAAAACTAACTTACTTGTTCCCACAATGGAATGGAAAAAATGGGGAACAAGGGGCCTTTATAAAAGAAAATGCTTCTCGTATCGAAGGAGATGAAGGTCTCATCATGTATTTTTTGCTGACATCGATTTTGCAGTCACACTACCGCATGCAGTTGTTTCAGAAAGTTGACGTTCCATGGGAAAAGGTGAAAGAAGGCTACCAAGCGCTTGAGAGGCATTACAAGACCGATCGATTCAGAAAGAACCAGTATGCATATATGGCCATGTTTGGCAGAGATATAGAAACGGCGTCCGCCGAAATGCAGGAAATCGGAGACGACTGGGACCCAGAGGTCTGGGGAACCCGCGAGACTTTTGAAAACATCAAAAAAGCCACTGAGGACTATCGAAGTATACAGTCGCGAAATCAGAAATAGTGCTTCAGCAGCCATCTCGCGATTAGAAGCCTCTTTCACGGAGCTTTTTTTACTTTTCTCTTCGAGGTAGCGACGCGCACAGAAAAAAGGTTCGACAGAAACTGGAAACGAACGCCGGTCAACCTGACCGAATGTGTTAAATCTTGAATCCACTATAGTTTTTCGCCGCGTAAGTCTTGACAGCGGAGTAAAATGACGTGTAAATTTTAGGTTTATGCAGCCTTACAAAATGTGTATGGAAGTAGAGTGAGGAGGGCTTGGTTCTTCACGATCAAGAGCGCCTGTCGTCTTTAAATGGGCTTTTGATAGTTTGAACGCAGGCTTTGGCATTTGCAAAGCGATGACCCGACGAGATCCGCATAAAACGGCGAGAATAATTTTTAGTTAAGGAAGTTCACAAATAGTAAATGGCAAACGAGGTTAATAACGAAGTCGAAGAATCGAATACGGGCGAAACTTCGACGGTGGAACAGGCACCCGAACAAACGACAGAACAGACTGCGGCTTCCGAGCCGGCAGGGGCAGAAGCACCAGCAGCGTCAGAGACACCGGCCGCGCCGGCGGTACCGGCAGTGCCGACAGCACCGAGAACGGTGGCGAAACCGGTCACGGCGACAGCGGAAACGGTTCCCGCGGAGGTTGCCCCGGCGCGGAAGCCCGCGGAAGAACCGCAAACCGGGGGTGACATCGATTTTGGCGCCATCCTGGAGCAGTTCGAGCAGGAACAAACGGCTTATCACCCCGGAGATCTGGTCGAGGGCAAGGTGGTCGGCGTTTCCGACCGCGGTGCGCTCATCGATTTCGGTTACAAGAGCGAAGGCGTGATCGCGGCGGAAGAATTGGCTGCGAGCGAGGAAACCCTTTCGGTCGGCGAGACGATCGAGGTCGTGATCAAATCGATCCCGGCCGGCGATGCTCCGCCGATGCTGTCGCGTTCGGACGCAAAGCTCCGCAAAGTTTGGAACGATATCGAGGAAGCCTATAAGGAAGATCGAACGGTCACCGGCAAAATCGTCGACAAGACCAAGGGCGGCCTTCGCATCGACCTCAATGGTATCGAGGCTTTTTTGCCGGGCTCGCAGATAGATTCGCGGCCGATCCGCAGTCTCGATTCGTACATCGGGCAGGATATCGAAACCAAGATCATCAAGTTCAGCCGCCGCCGCAACAATATCGTACTTTCGCGTAAGGTGATCACCGACCTCGTGATCAACGAGCAAAAGGCGGCGACGCTTGCAAACATCGACGTTGGTTACGTCGTCGAAGGCACGATCAAAAACCTGACCGAATACGGCGCCTTCGTCGATATCGGCGGGATCGACGGCTTGCTGCACGTAACCGATATGTCCTGGGGACGCCTGGGCAACCCGGCCGATCATTTCAAGGTAAACGACCACTTGCAGGTCAAGGTACTTAAGCTCGACCGCGAGCGTGAAAAGATTTCGCTCGGCTATAAGCAGTTGCTGCCCGATCCGTGGTCGACCGTGGTCGAGATGTATACGGTCAACTCAAAGATCACGGGCAAGGTGTCTTCCGTGACGGAGTACGGTATTTTTGTCGAGCTCGAACCCGGCGTCGAAGGCCTTGTACACGTTTCAGAGATTTCGTGGTCGAAGCGTTCCGCGAACCCGAAGCGAATGTTCAATAAAGGCGATGAGGTCGAGGTACAGGTGCTGGGCGTCGATACCGAAGACAAACGCATCAGCCTCGGCATGAAGCAGCTCCAGGACAACCCCTGGCACAACATCGAACAGCGTTATCCGGTCGGCACTAAGATCCACGGCAAGGTCCGGAATCTTACCGATTTCGGAGCCTTTGTTGAGGTTGAGGACGGAATTGACGGGCTTGTCCACGTTTCGGACATCACTTGGGCCAAAAAGCTTAAGCATCCGAAGGACCTGCTCAAGAAAGATCAGGAAGTAGATGCGATCGTAACCAACATCGACGCGGCCGGACAACGGCTGTCGCTTTCGATGAAGGACCTGACGCCGAGCGCGTGGGAAGGTTTCGTGGCGACGCATCGTCCGGGCGACGTCGTTCGCGGAAAGGTTTCGCGGTTTACGAGCTTTGGCATCTTTGTCGAATTGGGCGAAGGCCTCGAAGGGCTTTGTCATATTTC
>JABFSB010000118.1 GCA_013140875.1 Acidobacteriota bacterium | reverse complement strand
AGACAGGCCAACGCCGAAGGTACGGTGGATGTAGAAGTCTTGCTCGGAGAAAACGGCGAGGTCATCTCCGCCTGCACTTCAAAGGCACAACACACCTCGCTGGCCGAAGCCGCCGAGATCGCCGCGTATAATTCGAAATTCGCGCCGACCACGCTCCAGGGTAATCCGGTGAAAGTGACGGGTCGAATAACCTATAAGTTCATCCGTCGATGAAGATTCGTGGACTCGCATTTCGGCCCGCGTGCGATGTATCCTGTTCCCTATGCAAAAGCGGGAAAAATACAAGGTTGGGCTCGTTCAAATGTCGATGGGCACCGACGTCGATGCGAACTTGAAAAAGGCCGTCGAGTTTGTTGAAGAGGCGGCGGGAAAAGGTGCGAAGATCGTCTGTTTGCCGGAGATGTTCAGGTCGCAGTACTTCTGCCAAAAAGAAGACGCCGACCTGTTCGATCTGGCCGAACCGCTCGACGGGCCTTCGTCAAAGGCATTGTCCGTCATCGCCGACAAGACAAGCGCAACGATCATCGCACCCATCTTCGAGCAGCGTGCGCTCGGGCTTTATCACAACAGCCTTATCCTGATAAAACCGGGCGAGCCGATCGCCGGCGTTTATCGCAAAATGCATATCCCGGACGATCCGGCTTATTACGAAAAATTTTACTTCACTCCCGGCGACATGGGCTTTAAAGCGTTCGATACCGATCACGGACGGATCGGAACGCTAATCTGCTGGGACCAATGGTACCCGGAAGGCGCGCGGCTTACGGCCCTGCGCGGTGCCGAGGTACTTTTTTATCCGACCGCAATAGGGTGGCATCCATATGAAAAAGACACCTACGGAGCACAACAGCAGGACGGCTGGCGAACCATTCAGCGTTCGCACGCGATCGCAAACGGCGTTTATGTTGCCGGCGTTAACCGAGTCGGACACGAAGTGTTCGTTCCCGATACGCCAGGCATCGAATTCTGGGGACATACGTTCCTCGCCGACCCATTCGGCGTCATCATTGCCGAAGCCGAAGGCCAAACCGAACAGGTCGTCATAGGCGAAGTTGATCCGGCCCGCATCGAAGAAGTCCGCCGCGGCTGGCCCTTTCTGCGCGATCGACGGATCGATGCATACAGCGAGATCACAAAAAGATTTATCGATTAAAAGACGAATAGATTATGCCTACACTTTCAATGTTCTTCGGCATCATAATACGAATGTATTTTGCGCCCAAGGAACACAACCTCCGCACATTCACGCGGTATATAATGATTTGGAAGCTGTTTTTCGAATATCGGACGGCTCATTGACGACCGGCGAAATGCCTCCGAAACAAGTACGGTTGGTCCAAGCCTGGATAGAGATTCATCGGGAGGAACTTATGGCGAACTGGGAGTTGTGTCAGAACGGAGAGGTTCCATTCAAGATTGAACCTTTGAGGTAATTTCTAATGTACTTTTCAGTCAAAAAGGTTGAGCCGCAAACGGATTACAGTTTGATCCTAACGTTTGAGAACGGTGAAAGGAGAAGATTCGACATGAAGCCTTATCTCGATAAAGGGGTTTTTCAAAAGCTTCGAGATGTGAAAGTTTTTCGTGAAGCTCGAGTCAGCTTTAACACGGTGGCATGGGACGACGACATAGATTTTGACCCTGAAGCCCTCTACGCAGGTGGGGATCCGATAACAGACTAATTGATAATCGAAGATTCACGTACAAAATTTAAGGGCAGCCGAATGCCCGCCGAATGGGAACCGCACGAAGCTACGTGGCTTGGCTGGCCGCACAATGCTTCGGATTGGCCGGGCAAGATTGCGGCGATACATTTTGTTTATGCCGACATCGTTAAGAAGATCACGCTTGGCGAAAAAACGAGGATCATCGTCAATGACGCGGTGCATGAAGATAAAGCTCGTGGCTATCTGACAAAAACGGGCGTGGACCTGAGCAAGATAGAATTCTTTCGCGTCCCGACCGACCGCGGATGGACACGCGACTTCGGTCCGATCTTTGTCAGAACCGTCGGCGTTAACGGGCGGCCAGTTTCACAGGAGATCGCAATTGCCGGTTTCAAGTTCAACGCGTGGGCAAAATACGACGATTATAAAAAAGACACGGACGTCGCCGAGAAACTTTCGAAAAAGCTGAAGAAAGAATATTTGCCCGTGATACACAACGGTCGCGAATTCGTGCTCGAAGGCGGAGCGATCGACGTAAATGGCCGCGGCACTCTGCTGACAACGGAAGAATGCCTGCTCGATGAAAAAATACAGGTCCGCAATCCGGGCGTTTTGCGCAAGGAATACGAAAAAGTGCTTCGTGAAAGCCTGGGGGCAACCAATGTCCTTTGGCTGAACAAAGGCATCGCCGGCGACGATACGCACGGCCACGTCGATGATCTTTGCCGGTTTGTGAACGAATCCACCGTCGTGCTCCGCCGCGAAGACGATCCGAACGATGCGAATTACCATTTGCTCGAAGAAAATCGTGAGCGGCTGGAAGATTTCAAACTGGAAAACGGCTCTAGGATTC
>JABFSB010000053.1 GCA_013140875.1 Acidobacteriota bacterium | reverse complement strand
GTATCGGGTATTCGGCGTGTCACTGGTGTCACGTGATGGAGCATGAGTCGTTCGAGGACGAGGCGACGGCCCGTATTCAGAACGAACATTTCATCAACATCAAAGTCGATATGGAAGAGCGGCCGGACGTCGATCAGATCTACATGAGCTTTGTGCAGATCACGACTGGACGCGGCGGTTGGCCGATGAACGTGTTTATAACGCCGGAGAAATTGCCGTTTTTTGGCGGCACGTATTTTCCGCCTTCGCAGCGATACGGGATGCCGTCGTGGCAGCAGATATTGATGAGCATCGCTGAGGCGTGGAAAGAGCGCCGCGATGAGTTGATGAAATCGGCGGTCGATATTCTTGGTGAACTGCGACGGATGTCCGTGACCGAGATGGCATCGGGCGGTGTCGATGAAAGTCTTTTGGACACGGCGTTTCAGAGCTTTGTCCGGTCATTCGACGCAAAAGAAGGCGGCTGGGGCGGAGCCCCGAAATTTCCGCAGGCTATGTCGCTGGAATTTTTACTGCGATATTGGAAACGGACAGGCGACAGCGGTGCTCTGGAGATGGTCCGCAAGACGGCGGAGAAGATGGCGAACGGCGGCATCTATGACCAGATCGGCGGCGGTTTTCATCGTTACGCTGTCGATGCGATCTGGCTGGTGCCGCATTTTGAGAAGATGCTGTACGACAATGCTCAGTTGATCCGCGTGTATCTGCATTTGTACCAGATCCTTCGCTCTGGTCGGTCAAGCACTACCCCGTCCGCCCAAAGCGGCGGGCACCCGTCCTCAAACCAGGAAGGGAGTTTGGAGGGGGAATTTTTTAAGCGAATTGCGGTCGAGACGCTTGAATACGTGAAACGCGAGATGCTGGATGCTTCGGGTGGATTTTATTCGTCGCAGGACGCGGACAGCGAAGGTGAGGAAGGTAAGTTTTTTGTCTGGACGCCCGAGGAAGTCGAGACTGTGTTGGGTGACGCGGACGGCCGGGAATTTTGTACGTTCTATGACGTGACAGCGGACGGGAATTTTGAAGGGAAAAATATTCTGAACATAAAGGACGCGAGGGTAGAGAACCCAGTCGCTATCGCTCCCGGTTCTGACACTAGGAAGAAGCTGTTCGATGTGCGCGAGAAACGGATCAAGCCGTTTCGTGACGAGAAGGTATTGACGGCGTGGAATGGCCTGATGCTGGCGGCATTTGCCGAGGCGGCGGCTGTTTTGGATTCGGTCGAGTATTTGGAAATAGCGAAGAAGAACGCGGATTTTTTGTCGGAGAATTTGAGGAAGCCCGACCGTAAGGAAGGGCCTAATTATCAAGGTGAGAGTTACGCCGTTACTGACGCGCAAGTTTCTGCAACGGGTGCGGAAAGCACCACCCCGTCCGCCGAAGCGGGGTCCAAACCTCCTAAGGCAGGAGGGGAGTTTGGGAACCCCGTCGCTATCGCTCCCGGTTCTGACATGCGCTTGCTGCGGACCTGGAAGGACGGGCGGGCGAAGTTGAATGGGTATTTAGAGGATTACGCCAATTTGGCGGACGGGCTGATCGAGCTTTATCAAGTTTCGGGCGAGATCCGATATTTGACGGCGGCAAAGGAATTGGCCGACGCGATGATCACCGAGTTTTGGGATGCGGAGAACGGCGGGTTCTTTTTTACATCGAACGATCACGAGGAATTGATCGTTCGCAACAAGGATTTTTTTGACAACGCGACGCCGTCGGGCAATTCGGTCGCGGCCGATGTACTTTTGAAACTGGCGAAGTTTTACGGTGAGGAGAAATACGAAAGATTCGCGACTACGGCTTTGAGGATCGCCACGAATCAGATCACGCGTTACCCGCAGGGTTTTGGACGAACATTGGCGACAATCGAGTTTTATGTGTCGCAGGTCATGGAAGTCGTCATTCTGGGAGAGCCGGGTAATGAACTTGAAAGGGAACTGTGGTCGGATTATCAGCCGGCAAAGGTTGTCGCAACTTCATCTGCACCGGTCGACGGAGCATTGCCGCTGTTGAACGGGCGGACAACACTGGAAGGAAAACCAACGGCCTACGTGTGCGAAAACTTCGTTTGTCAGCGGCCGGTGACGAATGCTGAGGAATTGCGTCAGATGATCAACTCGGGTAACTGACGGTTGGGAATGACAGAGCCTGAGCGCCAATAAAAAGGACGTTGTCCAACGACAACGCCCCTTTTATTCTTAATTCAAATAACGTTAATTATTTGTTAGTGTTGCTGTGAGGAGCATTAGTGTTAGGGGCCATGGTGTTCGTAGCTGTCTTAACCGTGTTTGCCGTGTTGGACATGGCATTTGCAGCGGTGTTCGCAGCGTTAGCGGCCGTGTTAGCCGCATTAGCCATCGTGTTAGCAGCGTTTGCCATTGTATTGGCGGCCGAGTTCATAGCGTTAGCCATCGTGTTCGCCGGTTTGTTTGTGGCGTTGTTAGCCGGAGCGGCGTCGCCGCAGGCCATTCCCAAAGCACCAAGGGCCAAAAGGCTTGAAAGTGCAATAATTTTTCTCATGTAAAT
>JABFSB010000164.1 GCA_013140875.1 Acidobacteriota bacterium | reverse complement strand
AGATAAATATCGAAGACGAGATGCGCCGTTCCTATCTCGACTACGCCATGTCCGTGATCATCGGACGAGCCCTGCCGGATGTCCGCGACGGACTGAAACCGGTACACCGCCGAATCCTTTTCGGAATGTATGAGGCCGGAAATACCGCCGGCAAGCCGTACAGAAAATCGGCCCGTGCCGTAGGCGACGTAATGGGCAAATATCATCCGCACGGCGATTCGGCGATCTACGATTCCGTCGTCAGGATGGCGCAGGACTTCTCGATGCGCTACACGCTGGTGGACGGACAAGGGAATTTCGGTTCGATAGACGGCGATAATCCGGCGGCGATGCGTTATACCGAGGTCCGTTTGGCGAAGATTGCTAACGAGGTCCTTAATGACATCGAGAAAGAAACGGTCAATTTTCAGCCGAACTACGACGATTCGTTAAGCGAGCCGTCCGTGCTTCCGACGAAAGTGCCGCTTTTGCTGGTAAACGGTTCGGAAGGTATCGCGGTCGGTATGGCGACCAAGATACCGCCGCACAACCTCAATGAGGTCCTTGCCGGCACGATCGCTCTGATCCGGAATCCGACGATCACCGTCGATGAGCTGATGCAGCACATTCCGGGCCCGGATTTTCCGACCGCCGGGTTCATCTATGGCCGGGAAGAGATCAAACGAGCGTATCGCGAGGGACGCGGAATTATCCAGATGCGTGCCCGTGCCGCCATTGACCGGATCGGCCGGGGCGAACGTGAGAAAGATGCGATCATCATCACCGAGATCCCGTATCAGGTGAACAAGGCGAAACTTATCGAAAAGATCGCCGAACTCGTTCATGAGAAAAAGCTCGACGGCATTTCCGAACTGCGTGACGAATCGAACCGCCTTGGAATGCGTATCGTCCTCGAGCTGAAACGCGACGCGATCGCCCAGGTCGTGCTCAATAAGCTTTACAAGCTGACGCCGATGCAGTCGTCTTTCGGCATCATCAACATCGCGATCGTCGACGGACAGCCCAAGGTCTTGACGCTCAAGCAGATGATCGAGTCCTTCGTCGAATTTCGACGAGAGGTCGTGCGCCGCCGTACCGAATTCGAGCTTCGCAAGGCGCAGGCGAGAGCCCATATCTTAGAAGGCTTGAATAAAGCCATCGACGCGCTGGATTACATTATCCCGCTTATCCGAAACGCGCGTTCGGTCGATGAGGCCAAGCAGTGGTTGACCGCAAATTTCACCGCCCTTGACGAAGTGAAATCATGGCGGGGCATTACCGGGGCAAAGCCGCAGGACGCTTTTCTTAAAGATCTTCAAAAGGTCATCGCCGGACTTGAGTTCACGGAAATTCAAGCCCAGGCGATCCTCGATCTGCAATTGCGTCGGCTTTCGGCCCTTGAACGTCAGAAGATCCTCGACGAATATGAGGCGGTCATAAAGCACATAGCCGAACTCGAGAATATTCTTCAGAACGAAAGCGTACTAAGACAAGTGATCGTCGACGAGCTTGAGGAAGTGAAAAAAACGTTCGGCGACGCTCGGAGAACCGAGATCGTGGACGCCGATGTTGAACTCTCGATCGAAGACCTGATCAAGGACGAGGATGTTGCGATCACTGTAACAAAAGCCGGCTACATCAAACGCACGCCTGTCTCGACCTACTCACGCCAGGGCCGCGGCGGTAAAGGCCGTCTCGGAGCAACGGCGAAGAATGACGATTTTGTCGAAAACCTTTTTATCGCGTCGACGCACGCGTACCTGATGATCTTTACCGAAGACGGACAGGTCTTTAAGATCAAGGTCCACGAGATTCCGGAGGCGGCCGCGGCGGCACGCGGAAAAGCCGTGGTCAATCTTGTCCAGCTTTCGTCGGAACGAAAACTGGTTTCGGTAATGCCGGTACGCGACTTTGGCGAGGAAGTTTACTTGACGATGGTCACCAAAAACGGCGTGATCAAGAAAACCGCATTGGCCGATTACCAGAACATCCGCGCCAACGGCATCAACGCGATAAATATCGACGAAGGCGACGAGCTTCTCGAAGTTATTCGCACCGACGGCAAACAGCAGATCTTTGTCGCCACGCACGACGGAATGGCTGTACGTTTCCAGGAAACGGACGTGCGTCCAATGGGCCGTGCCGCTCGCGGTGTTCGCGGCGTCAACCTGAGAAAAGGCGATTACGTCGTGGCCGTGTGTGCCGTTTCGATGGAAGGAAATGAAAAGATACTTTCCGTTTCCGAAAAGGGCTTTGGCAAGCAGACGCAGGTCAACAGTTATCGCCTGACGAGACGCGGCGGCATCGGCGTCATCAATATGAAAACGACCGAAAAAACCGGCAAGGTCGTGGCCGCGTTCCCGGTCGAGGACGACAGCGAAATCATGATCATCACCCAGCAGGCAAAGCTCATCCGCCTCGGGGTCGATAAGATCCGCGAAACCGGCCGCTCGGCTCAGGGAGTTACGCTAATAAAATGCGGTGACGACGACCTCGTAACGAGCGCATCGCTGCTTGCAGTACCGGACGAAGACGACGAGTAAGTCGCTTTGTCAGGTCAATCTCAAAAGCCGCGGTCCACATGGGTCGCGGCTTTCTTATTTATTCCTAAAAACTAAAAACTGAAAGGTAAAAACTAAAAACGGTCCGTCGCATTTTCAATTACTACTTTTCAGCTTTCAGTTTGCTGGGAACAAACCTATTCAAACAAACCAGGTGTTGTCGTTCTGCTCGAAATTTCCAATCCGAAATGTTCGTAAGCCAATCTCGTAGCCATCCTTCCGCGAGGCGTGCGATTCAGGAATCCAATTTGGAGGAGATACGGCTCGATTATTTCTTCGATCGAATCTTTTTCCTCGTGCAGAGAAGCACAGAGAGTTCCAAGACCGACCGGGCCGCCGTCGAATTTTTCGATGATGGTTGTCAGGAGCTTGCGGTCCATCTCGTCCAGGCCGAAGGTGTCCACTTCCATCCGGTTCAGGGCGTCGTTTGCGACGTGCTCGGTAATTCGGCCATCATGATCGACTTCGGCGTAATCGCGTACGCGGCGGAGCAAACGGTTGGCGATGCGCGGTGTGCCGCGGGCACGGCGAGCGATCTCATTCGAGCCGGTCGGATCTATCTCGACGTTTAAAATTCCGGCCGAACGCTCGACGATTTGCTGCAATTCCTTGATCCCGTAAAAATCGAGGTGAAATATTATCCCGAATCGGCCGCGCAAAGGCGCGGTGATCAAACCGGGCCGGGTCGTCGCCCCGACCAGAGTAAATTTTGGCAAATCGAGTTTTATCGATCGCGCCGCCGTGCCTTGCCCGATCATCAGGTCGAGGCTGTAATCCTCCATCGCCGGATACAAGATTTCCTCGATCGCCGGATTCAGACGATGGATCTCGTCGATGAACAACACGTCGCCTTCTTCCAAATTGGTCAGGATCGCAGCCAAATCGCCCGCCTTTTCGATGATCGGCCCGGCCGTCGATTTCAACGCTGCTCCCATTTCGTTCGCGACAATATTGGAAAGGGTCGTCTTCCCCACGCCCGGCGGGCCAGTTAGCAAAATATGATCTAAAGCCTCACGCCGCTTCAACGCCGCCTTCATAAAAACGCGCAGGTTGTCCTTAACCTTCGCCTGGCCGATGTATTCGGCCAATTGGGCAGGACGAAGCGTCGCCTCGAAGTGTTTTTCTTCGGCGGTGAGTTCTTCGTTCTTAATGTCTATGGTTGCTATCGTCACTTGCTTTTACGCGTGGGCAGATATTTCAAACTCGCCTCATACAACTTAGCCATATCGATATCGGTTCCCTTCTCAAGTGCTTTCCCCAGGGCCGCTTCGGCTTGATCCTTTGTATATCCCATTTTCACGAGTTTATCTAAGGCATCCTGGTAGACCTTGTATTGTATGTAAAAGTCAGGATCCGTGGCTCGAAGGTGAGATTCGAAGTAGCGTCTGTATTCCGACTCACTTGACGTGTAATTCTTAAAGATTCCGCCATGGTCGATATCATGCGCGACGGGTGCATGAAAAATTCGGTCGAGGATTTTGTTTCTTAAACTTTGATCGGTCGTTTGCGAAAGGCGCAAGAGATCTTTACGGATCTCGAAAACAGGAAGAAGGTATCGGCTGTATGAATCCCGATTCATATCGTAAGAATAAGTCTTATAGTCGAAAATAGAATCGGTAGTGGTCATCCGATTGTCGTTTTTATCAGAGTTCAGGGCAATACTTCCATCCTCGGTAAGCCTGTTCTCTAATCTCACGTGCCCATCGCTTGTTTTGACTGTGACTAACTGAGCCTTTTTTGAAATGACTCTTACCTCGGAATTCAGGGGAAATTCATCCCGCAGATCAGTGATCGAAACGCCCTGGAATAGACAATCAGCCCTAAGGGAATACTCGAAGACTTCGAAGACCTCCGATTTGATAGGTAGATGAACGGAATCTTTCATCCTTACCACTACCCCATTTGTAACAAACTTTGGTTCTGCGGTTTGGTTCACATAGGTCCCACTGATTGGGGCAATGGATCCATTCGCCCTAACTCCATCAAATTCCACTGCACCCGTATAGCCGATCACGGTACCAATGAAAATGAATTCGTTGGAGTCGAACTTCGTGGTGGATTTCTTTGAAAGAATGCAGCCAAAGGCACTGCTAACGCACAGAAAGCAGATCACGCAAATTACTTTGAATACTTTTCTCATCGCTCCGAAACCGCCGCTAAAAGCAATATGCCCTTGTTGTACAGAGCCAAGATGTCCGTCGAAATGGAACGCTAAAAATTCAACGTTCGGCACGATGCTAGGTCCAATCCTGCGAGCGTAGTCCGTGCACCTGTGTGAAATCGGATAGATTCCTGGTCACCAAAATCGCTTCGTTGGCAATAGTTATCGCGGCGATCTTCAGGTCCATGGTGCCAACTCGGACCTTTGAATTCTTTAGTTCACGAAAAACGGCGGCAGCCTTCTCGTCAAAATCCAGGACTGGGGTGTTTCTGTAACTTTCAAGAAATCTATGCAGTCTTTCGTAACCTGCGACTTGCTCTTCGAGGTTCTTACATCGAGCGATGAAGGATAGCCAGCCTCGCATCTGCTCTTCGAAGGTGATTATCGTCGTGCAGACCTCATCGGACCGATGCCGCTCAAGAGCCTTTAGCAATTTCGAGGATTCAAGCAGGCGTTCTCGTTCCAAAAGGCTGAGACAGTCTGTGTCGAGAACGATCATTTATGGGCGTCCCCGTTCGACCCATTGCTTTGTCGCCATTCCCGGCCCAGGCGAGTTGCTTCCGCGTGAAGCGGATCATCGGCGAATATCCCGCTCCGCTGTTTCCACCAGGCGTCGGCGTTCTCGATCTTCTCAAACTTTATCTTTAAAGTGGATATCTCCTCTTCCAGAACCGCTATCCGAGATTCCATGTTTGTCTGATCCATAATTATTCGATTTCTCCCAAGCGGGAATTTTATCACGCTGCAGGATAATTTTTGAGAATATTCAGAACAGAAGCCCTTTTGCGTGAAGGGCCAGAATGTCCATCGAAAAAGCCACGGTACAGTGCAGGGCCAATCCCAGCCAGATGCTGCCGTTACGATAGCTCAACCACCCCAAAAAGATGCCCGCGGCGATGGCGGCCATTGTTTCGGCGGGTGGTTTGCCGAAGTGGATCATGCAGTACGGCACGGTCATCACAAAGATCGAATATAGTCCGAGCGAGCGTTTCAGGCTGTGCACCAGAAAGCCGCGGAAGAAAAACTCAAGGCCGAAGAACTGAACGAAGTATATCAGTTCCCAAATCAGCAACGTCCGCCCGATGTACGGTTCGCCGTTGAAGATTCGCAGGAACGGATATTTTGCGGTAAAACCTGATGTCAGCGACATTAGATAAACGAGCGGGAGCATCACTGCGGTACACGCTGCAAAGAGTTTCCAGAAGCCGGGTTCGATCCGCAGCCTCAGCCCGAAATCGCGAACGTTGCCGTGCCAGCCGAGTTTTATTATCAAAAACGGCCCGACGAAATAGAACACGCTCACTACCGCGACCCACCAAGTCAGGCCGGGCAGATTGTTCGCGTGGGAATCGGTTATCCATCTGCCCAGCGGTTCAAGTTGAGTGCCGCTTAGAAATCCGGCGACGGCTGCCGTGTCCTTCAAGTAATAAATACACGCCAGCCCGAACGCAGCGTAAACAAGCGCGACAACCGCCTTTCGGTCGAGAGCGGCAACATCGCGACGAATGTGTTCAAGAATTTCGAGCATTCGTGGTCTTGCAGAAGCCTGAGTGTGAGCAAGGGCGTAGTGCTCAAGTTGGATGTTACGCCCTTGCTCACACGCAGGCTTCTGCATTATTTGGCGAGCCGCTGCAACGCCGCCCGGAGCATTTTCTGCACATTGGGCTCCACGCCGTCGCTGCGAACTTGTTGAAGCGCCTTTTCGGCGGCCGATCTTTGGTAGCCAAGGTTTACAAGCGCGGATAACGCGTCGTCATAGACGCCATCGCTTCCAACTCCAGCGACCGCCGCCATCGAAGCTCCGGCCGATACGCCGGACGCCAGATCACCTACCTTGTCCCGCAGTTCCACGACAAGTCTTTCCGCTGTTTTGCGGCCGACCCCGGGGATTGCGGTCAACTTTGCGACATTGTCGGTTCGGATCGCGGCAACGATCTCATCGGCGCTCATGCCGGAAAGCATCGAAATGCCGGATTTTGCGCCGACGCCCTGCACCGAGATCAGCTTTAAGTACAATTCTTTCTCACGCAGGGTCTTAAAGCCGAACAACTGAATCGCGTCTTCACGGACGTTTGTATAAATACGCAACTCGACGCTGCCGCCGACCTCGCCGATCTCATAAAACGTCGACAGCGGAATTAATACCTCATACCCGACGCCGCCGACATCCACGATCACCGAATTAGCACCTTTTTCTAATAATTTTCCGGTTAAGAAAGCGATCATCGTTTCACACTTGCAACAAATTGTAATTCAAATATTCAGGCGGGGCAACGGTCGCGATTGTTTTCGGCATCCATTTAAACGGATTGCCAACCAATTTCCTCCGCGTGCGAAGCGGATTGAAAAATATTTTTGGCGATTTGCCCCTGGGTTTGGAACAAAAGTCTTTCCACCGGTCATTTAAAGTTATAGAATGGAATTTGGAAATGGCTGATTTTTGAAACCAGATTCGAAAACGCGGCGTACACATTGATATAAAGCTTTCATGAGGTGAAATTACATGACCGTCCCCGGAGTATTGAAAAGAGTTCTACCATTTTTCCTGACCTTTGCCGCCGGCCTTTTTATCGCGAGCTTCTTCGTTTCGATCTCGTCACCTTCGTTCAATTTTCCGCGTAAGAACAACAGGCATCGAGAGGAAAGACAGCTTCGCATAGAGAATGATGGGCTCCAACGTGAGAACGCCGACCTTCGCCGACAGTTGGAAGAGGCTGGCTTGAAGACGGGCTCGTTTACTGTTGGTTCGGAAGTATTCGAGGCGGATAATGCACCACCGCCGCCTCCGCCAGCACCAGCGAAACGGCCGCATAGGGTTTTGCTCGATAGATAACGGCAGATACAGTTTATTAAAGACGGATTGAGCCACAGGTTAACGCCGAATGTTCGGTTGTGTTAATCTGTGGCTTCTTTGTTTTTGTATGGAAGAATCCGCCGTCAGAAAACAGGTCTGTGAGATCGGCAAACTGCTTTACGACCGTAATTATGTTGTCGCATTCGACGGCAATGTGAGTGTGCGGCTGGACGAGAACCGCGTGCTTGCGACACCGACGATGACTTCGAAAGGCCGGATGACCGAAGATTGCCTGGCGATCACGGACATGGACGGCAAGGCGTTGAACGACAAAAAGGCCTCGTCGGAGCTGGCGATGCACCTGTTGATCTACAAGATGCGGCCGGATATTCATGCGGTTTGCCACGCACATCCACCGCACGGGACGGCTTTTGCCGTGGCGGGATTGCCCATAGATAAGCCGATATTGTCCGAAGTGGTTCTCACGCTCGGCTGTGTGCCGCTGACGGATTACGGAACGCCGTCCACCGATGAACTGACTGACGCGATGAAGCCGTTTGTCGG
>JABFSB010000220.1 GCA_013140875.1 Acidobacteriota bacterium | reverse complement strand
GTAGAGTGATCGGCTCCTTTTTTTGGATGTCAGATCACCGGGAGCGAATGTCCTCCTTCGCTCCTCTGAAAATAGAAATTCTCTGCTGTAAAATCGTAATGGATAGTCTTTATGGTAGGTCGCGACCAATTCATTCGCTTTATCTAACAGTGAAGCGCCGTTTTTTACCGCGTTAAAGTCGGCGACGGTCCGCATCCAGAAAACGGTGAGCGTTTCGTGATATGGCATTTCTTTCGTCAGATCGACGTTAAATCCGTTACGCAGCAGGTTAAAAATTCCGTCCCGCATTTTGGCGGCTGCGGTGTCGTAATCGTGGTGCGTCAGATAAAAAAGCGCGACCGTCAGATGCTCGGCATGGCGCCAGTCGTCTCGAGAGATGTTCGCCTCCTCGAACGATCCTACAAGATCAAGGATTTCGCTTTCTTTGTTAAATCTGTTTTTCATAGTACCCGCTACTTCTTATTCCTATTCTTCGGTGGTTTAGATCAAAGCTAACCACAGAATAAGAGGAAGAAGAGGAAATAAGACGAATCGACCACCGCGCTGGAATCTCGATGCTATTCATTACATTAGGCCTTCGATTTGTCTTTCCTCTCTTTTTCCTCCTATTCTTCCCCTTCTGTGGTTTAGTTCTTAGGCCAACCACAGCCGGAGACAAAGTCCATATGCCGGCTTTGCCAGATTGCCGTTTTCTTCATCGTTGCGTAAAATCAAATCTTAGCCTTAAACTTGAATTCACGGAGGGTCCTCATGAATTTTCTTACTGACATCAAAACCATTCGCAGTCGTGCACGAAAAGAGATCAACGAGGGTGCTGTAACGCCCGATTATGCACTCGACACCGATGTTGTTTGCAAAATTCTTAACGAAGCTCTTGCCACCGAGATCGTTTGTGTTTTGCGCTATAAGTTTCATTACTTTATGGCCAGCGGCATTCATAAAGAAGGCATCGCCGCCGAGTTTCTCCAGCACGCGAATGAAGAACAGGGCCATGCCGACCTGATCGCCGAACGCATTAAACAGCTTGGTGGAAAACCGGAGATGAACCCGGCTGTGGTCGCACAGCGTTCGCACAGCGAATATGTCGAGGGCGATTCGATCATCGATATGATCAAGGAAAACCTCGTCGCCGAGCGTATCGCTATCCAGACCTATCGAGAGATCGTCAAATTCTTTGGCGATAAAGACCCTACGTCACGCGTGATGATGGAAGGCATTCTCGCGATGGAAGAAGAACATGCCGACGACATGGCCGATCTTCTCTTTGCGGTCAATCCGACCACCGAACAAGTTACGCGGATTCTCAGCCCCGAAGAAGAGTTTGCCGCCGGTAAGGCCGTCAAGGTCGAAAATGCACCCAAGTCGCAAAAGAAGCCAAAAAAAGCGAAGACAAAAGCCGCCCGTGCATAATCTCGCGACCCGGTATCAAGGCCTGGGCATTCTAAGTTTCACAACTCCGAACGCCCAGGCTTCATTTCACCCAACCGGATCCTTTTATTTCAACCTGAAGTGCTCGACTATTCGCCCTGCCGCCGCGTCCGGCGAGACGCTTGTGTTATCGATAACCAGCGTATCCGAGTCGGGAATCGGCGACGACAGATCGTAAGTTTCCAGAAACTTTTCGATCATCTCGACGGTGTTGGCCTTCTTGAATTTACGGCGATCTTCCAGCACCACTCGGCGTTTCAACTCGTCCGGGTCACAAGTGAGCAATGCGAAAAGAGCTTCGCCGCCGTTCTCGCGTACCGCGTTTTCTACTTTTTCAACATGCATTTCGTCGAGCCCTTTTGCATAACAGAACGTATAAATAACGTCGACACCCTGCCGTGCGGCTTCGGCCACCGTTTCAACCCGGATCATTTCGACAAGCCGGAAGAACGGCTTCGAACCGAACTCGAACACGGGCAGAATTGCATCGATGCTCAAGTGATTGTGAAACACCTTAAAACCCGTCCGCTTTGCGACCTCATTCGCCACGGTCAGCTTTCCTACAGCCGGCGGGCCGTAAATGAACAGAAGTTTCATAAGTTTTTTTGTCAGCCGCCGCCTAACCGTCGGCTTCACCCTTGGTGAACAAGAATCCCGCGCGACGCGGCAGGTCGAGAGTAACAGCACTCTCGGAAGCAACGAGCGCGCTGTCGTTTGTGATTTCGCGACAAGGCCCATCGAGCGGGAAGTTGGTGACCGTGTAATCTTCCAGGGTGTCGTCCGAGAGGTTCAGGGCGACGACGATCACGCTTCCTTCATCGTCGAAACGCTGAAAACAAAGCACGCCTGCATCGGGATCTTCGTGAAAAAAGTCGACATTGTTCGAACGGCACGCCGGGTTCGACGTTCGAAAACGTATCAGCGTTCGGTAATATTCGCGCAGGTCTTTGTTCGCGTCGTTCTCAAGCAGCGTCCAGTCGATCTTGTTGCTTTGTTCCGACATCGGCACGTGTTCGCCGAACTCCTCGCCCATCCAGATCATCGGAACGCCGACGGCCGTCATCAATATTAAGGCTCCTAATTTAGCGCGTCGATAC
>JABFSB010000032.1 GCA_013140875.1 Acidobacteriota bacterium | reverse complement strand
GCTTTTGCGTTGATCATTTTACTGCGTGTGCGTAAGGCGAAAGAGAGTGAGCCGGATAGTTTGGTCCGAATTTTGGTCGCCGGCCTGGGAGCATTGGTGCTTGCCGGGTTGATCGCGTCGCCGTGGTATTTGCGGACTTGGCAGCAGACGGACAGTCCGGTGTTTCCGTTTTACATGAACATCTGGCCGGGCGATGCTCCGGGCTGGGACGTGGAGCGGTCGAATTTGTTTCAGGCGATGAACGCTCAGTACGGCCGGGTGACAAATTCGCCGGCGGATTACCTGCTCGCACCGTTGAACGTTTCGGTGCGAGCGCAGCCGGAGCTGTCAAGATACTTCGACGGCGTGCTCGGCGTAGCTTTTCTGATCGGGCTGCCGCTCTTGATATTTGCTCTTTGGAAATTCGATCTGCCGGTCGAGATAAAGATCGGTTCCGGCATTGCCGCGATAGTGTTTTTGTTCTGGCTTTTTTCAAGCCAGCAGCTTAGATATCTGATTCCGATCTTGCCGGTGCTGGCGATCGGCATTGCGGCCGCTGTTGAACGAATTGCAGAAAAGCGAACGCCGCTTTATATGGCGGCGAAGTATTCGATCAGCGTGGCGGCGGTTTGCGGGTTGTTGACGACCTTTGCCTGGTTTTTGCAAAAAGCCCCGCTGCGGGTCGTGCTCGGCGGTGAGGTGCGTGATCACTATCTGACGCGGAATCTGGATTACTATCCGTACTATCAGGCGTTGAACACCACGACCGCGCCGGACGCTCGGGTTTGGCTGATCAACATGCGGCGCGATACGTACAATATCGACCGCCCTGTTTTTTCGGATTATTTGTTCGAGGACTGGACGCTAAAAAAAATGGTTTGGGAATCGAAAAGCGTATCGGAACTGCGGGCAAAGGCGAGGGAAATGGGCATAACGTACATGTTGACGCGGCACGATTTTTTGTTTGATTACAACGGGTCGACGTTGGTCGACGACGAAAAACCGAGGGCAGAGAACGAGGCGAAATTGAGGATCGCTAAGGAATTTGTTTTGGATAAGGCCAACACGGTCGTGGCTGATGAGAAATTTAGTCTAGTTAAGTTGTTTTAAATAGATTTCCCGCAAAGTCGCGAAGACGCAAAGGGAAAACAGGAAAAGTTTAAAATAGATGGTTTCATCGATAGCAGTTAAGGAAACGCAGTTTGCGGAAAGTTTCAGGAAGCTGATCGCGGCGGAGAAAGACGCGGCGATTCGGGAGCTGCGCGAGCGGGCGTACGAGTTTTTTGCGGAAAATGGATTTCCGCAGGTAAAGAGCGAAGATTGGAAGTACACAAACGTTGCCGCGATCGGAAAAGAAGATTGGGCTACCGCCACGGCCGGTCCAGACTTCTCGACCGAAGCGGTCGAGAAGTCTGGAGAAGTTTTGGCCGCGTTCGATTTCCGCCGCGACGGATTTACGGCCCTGAATCTGTCTCTTGGCGAGTTCAAGATCATCAGGATCGCAAAGAACACAAACATTCCTGAACCGATCGAGATATCGCTTGCGGCCGATGAAGGATCGGCAATTTTTCCGCATGTGATCGTAATCGTTGAGGCTGGAAGCAAGGCGACGATCGTCGAAACATACGCTTCGCCGGAGAAAAGTTTTATCAACGCTGCTATTCAGATCGTGATTGAAGACAATGCGAATTTGACGCATTACCGGGTGCAGAAAGAATCTGCAGAGACGTTTCATTACGGCGTGACCGAGGTAAAGATCGGACGCGGCGGAGTTTACAATTCGACGAACATCAATCTAGGCGGGGCTCTGTCGCGGCACGATATTGAAGTGAAATTCACGGCGGAAGGCGGCGAGGGTTGGGTTGATGGGCTGTATATGCTCAACGGATCGCAGCATCACGACACGCATTCGATAATCGACCACACCGTTCCGAACTGTATTTCGCATCAAACATATAAGGGCGTGCTGAACGACCAGTCGCGTGGCGTGTTCAACGGAAAAGTGTTTGTCCGCGAGAACGCGCATGGGACGGATGCTCAGCAGTCGAATAAGAACCTGCTGTTGTCGAATGACGCCCGCGTCGATACAAAACCGCAGCTTGAGATATTTAACGACGACGTTAAATGCTCGCATGGGGCGACGGTGGGTCAGTTGGAAGGAGAAGAGCTGTTTTATCTGCTCACGCGGGGGCTGCCGGAGTCGCTTGCCAGGAATTTGCTGACATATGGTTTTGCCGAGCAGATCATAAACAAGATCGGAATCGAGTCGATCAAAAAGGAACTCGACGCTGCAGTTTTAAATCGGTTGAATACGAGGCTGGAAGGTTAAGAAATTATGAGGGTTAGAACATCGTTAATTATTGAAGAATCATTATTGAAAAAGATCGACGAGATCGCGGTAGAAAAACATCGTCGGGCGGCAACAATTGAAACTGCTTTGCGCGAATTTATTCAACGCGAAGAAAAAAAGGCCCGGTCAAAGCCTGCGGCACCCGAAACGGCAAAGTCGAAGGCCGTCTCGGCGGCCAAACGATAAAGGAAAGTGAATTG
>JABFSB010000548.1 GCA_013140875.1 Acidobacteriota bacterium | reverse complement strand
ACTTTCCGATTTGCCGGGTGAAGCGGGATCGTTGACGTGCGTGACTGTCGCCAAAGGCGACTAATACTAAAGCCCAGGGTGGAGGTGAGCGAAGCGAAGCGGAACCCTGGGACGTTTGCGTGTCGGATTATCGTCGCTGTAGGCGACGAATATCGCCGGACGGTTATTCGTCGCCTACAGCGACGCATCGCATTTTTTACATTACCCAGGGTTCCGCCAAAAAAGCGGCTCCACCCTGGGCTTTAATATCCGTCGCCGTTGGCGACCTGCCCGCCGGGCTAAGCCCGTCAAAAGCGCGACTATGACAAATTGGTCGCGGCGGCGTTGTCCGCGTTTCGCGGAATATAGCCACGTCCTTTAGGGCGTGCTAAGCGTTAGAAAAATGATTGTCAGCCCGCTTTAACGGGCTTAAATGATTATGGCTTAAGCCGCTGGAAGGAAGGACGATAAATCGCCCTGTTGAGTAAGCTACTCAACCAAAACCACGCCGTGAACGACGTGGCTATGCGCCCTTCGGGAGAAAATATTTAGGCTCAGCCGCCCGGTCCGAGGAAGCGGCGGCGTAGCCGCGGAAGAATTTTATGGCTCGCCGGTGAAGTAGAACTTCACCGCAAATAGAGCGGCAGAGCCGCGGGAGTACGTCGCTTGTAGTTCTCCCTTCTACGGGCTGTGCCCGTCTATTTGCGGAAAAGCTCTGCTTTTCCGATAATCGCTCCTAAAAAACTCTTGCGGCTGTGCCGCTGCGCTTCCAAATGTTCCAAATCTCAAGAGACAATCCCGCATATTACCTGACTTCCGTGGCCCACAAGCGCCTTCCGATATTTCAAAAGGACGAGATCAAGAAGGTCGTCGCCGACGCGTTCAACGAAGCACGGGTTTCCGGCATCATATTGATCTTCGCTTATGTGATAATGCCCGATCATACGCACCTGCTTACCGACGACGCGCGGAGTATGGCAGACGTATTGCGATTTATGAACGGCATCTCGGCGAAAAGGGTGATCGATTATCTGAAGGCGGGCGGTTTCCAAAGTTCGTTAGCGAAGCTTAGGATCCAGGAGCGTACGAACAAATACAAGCATTCCGTTTATGAGCATCACCCGAACGCTTTCAGAGTGACCGGAGAAGATGCTTTTATGCAGAAGGTGAATTACATCCACCTTAATCCCGTCAGGGCCGGATTGGTGGAGCATCCTGATGAGTACCTATATTCCAGCGCCCGAATTTGGCACCGTCGTAGTTTAGAGAATGAGCCGCTGGCGGTAGATATCGATAAGATCAACTGGAGAGCGGCGGCGTAGCCGCGAAGAATTGTCGGGGCGTCTCGGTGAAGTAGAACTTCACCGCAAATAGAGCGGCAGAGCCGCAAGAACTATCCTTGAGTATTCCCATTCTTCGGGCTATGCCCATCTGTTTGCGGAAAGGCTCGGCCTTTCCGGCTTAGCTCAACTTTAGCAATGCGGCTATGCCGCCCGGTCCGAGGAAGCGGCGGCGTAGCCGCGAAGAATTGTTGGGGCTTCTCGGTGAAGTGGAACTTCACCGCAAATAGAGCAGCAAAGCCGCAGTAGGAAGCGGGAACGCAGGCCTGACCCCAGTTTTTATATGACCCCGAGTTGTAGTCTAGAAATCTACCGTATGTCGGTAAGTTGATTGGAATATACTTCAAACTCAGTCCGATCCTCAGCCGATATGATCACCCACGGCTTTTCCGTCGAGATCGTGACAATTTCACGACCGGATGCGTCTGTGCGTCGGTCGAGAATCGTGCAGGCGATCTCACCCGGCCGCGGGTAGGATTTCAAGTGTTCTTCGCAACCCCAATCATCGACTAAAATGGCGGTCTTCTCGATGAACGTGTGCGTGCGACCCGAAGCGTCAATCAATTCCAGCTCTAAGATTCCCGGTTGAGGATCATAGCCAAGAAAACGAGTAATCAAGACTTTAACGGCATCCATGACAGGAATACTAACACTGCTTCTTAGGGCTATGCCCACCTATTTGCGGGAAGGCTCAGCCTTTCCGGGCAGGCCCAATTTTAGCAACGCGGCTCTGCCGCCCGGTCCGAGAAAGCGGCGGCGTAGCCGCAGAAGAATTTTATGGCTCGCCGGTGAAGTAGAACTTCACCGCAAATAGAGCGGCAAAGCCGCAAGAGCCACCTTGAGTATTCAACCTCCTTCGGGCTGTGCCCATCTATTTGCGGAAAGGCTCAGCCTTTCCGGTCCGGTTTAACTACAGCAATGCGGCTATGCCGCCCGATCCGAGGAAACAGCGGCATAGCCGCAGAAGAATTTTATGGCTCGCTGGTGAAGCAGAACGTCACCGCAAATAGAGCGGCGAAGCCGCGAGCGTTGAAAAGTCGCAGAAACGCAGGCGTGACCCCAGTCTTTTAAGTCTTTTCAAATAAAATTAGATCCGAAGTCTTCTTAGGGCAAGATAAAGGAGTTGCGAGGCGGACAGTACAGAGCTCCCATAGCAGCAGCATCTCTAACGTCCGATTCTTTCATACCCTTGTCGCGAACCAGCTCCAAAATTAAATCTTCGGTCAAAGGCAAATTATCTTTGCCCCGAAACACACGCTCAAGGTCTTCGATTCCAACGGACGCACCGCGAGCTTTAAGTGGATACTGTTTTCGTTCAAGTTTTTCCGCTTTACGGCGTTCATGGCGATTCATATTATCCTCCGGCTTCCGGCCTGCAATATTCCGGTATTTTAACTCAACTGCTTAGGATCGCAGAATTGCAGGTCTGACCCAAACGGCGCGCGGACCAGGCTGTGCCTGAGCGGTGGCAATCGCTATAGATCGATACGCCCGCGTCGGCTGCTAACAACAGCAGCCGACGCGGGCGGAAGTTTGGGGGCATTCCCAAGAATCAGATGGCTCGAATTCTTTTTATTTCTTGAATCAACGCGTCGAATCTCACGAAATCGTCCATGTTGTTTCTGTCGATAATGAAATTCTCAAAGTCTTTTTTTCGCGTTGAATCAAACTCTCTAATAATTGTTCCGTCCGACATAGTAATCGTCTTTACAAAAGTCGCAAATAGATCTGGGTTGAACATATTTTCGATCCCTTTCTTTACAATCTCATTGTCCTCGTTTTTGGGGAAAGCGAAAGGGTAGGTGTGATTGTTGGCTTCTTCCGGGACGGTTACGTCACAGTCCCAAACGAAAATTACCTTATTTGCGCGATGAATTTTTGACAGGAAATCGAAAACCGTTTTCAGCTGGTTCTTTCCACTAAGCCCTTCCACACCGGCGACAACCTCGACACCATCGATTCCAAAGAACTCTAGAGCCTTTGAGATATAGCGTGTGTTCCACCCTTCAGTGATTATCGTTAACGGGGATCTAGTAATTTCATCGAAGAGCTTTAATCCTTGTTCTAGGGTTGCAAACCCTTGCGTTAATATTGCCAATGCCTCCCGTCGCGACTTTTTCTCTAGACGGTTTGCTCCTGACCTATTCATTACAAACACGGATTCTTCGGGCGCCAAAGCAATTGTGGTCGGAGAATGTGTTACCAATATTACCTTTACGCCTTGATTAAGGAAGACATTTTTGATGATCTCCAACATATTCTTCATCATCGACGGATGGAGAGACGCATCAACTTCGTCGAGGAGCAACAAGTCTGGAAAGTGCTTGTCCGAAGACGACTTATACACCGAGGCGACCAGCGCCATCAGTACTTTTTCGCCAGATGACAGGCTACTGAATTCGACCTCGACGTTTTCCTTCTCGGTATGCTTTAACTTTAACTTAAAGCTCTTATAGTAATCAGAACCTTCCGGGGAATTAACGCGGTATTGTAAGGATTCAAATGTTTTGAGAATCTGATTCACAACTTCCCAAGGCTTATCACCGTGAACCTTCATGAACTCCGCTTCGCTTAATACTTCGTAATTTTTCCCGTGTCGTCCATTCTCAAATTCGTTGATTTGATTGCTTCGATACTTTAAATAATAGTCCCAAAATACCTTGCCGAGCTGGTTCGGCAAGAAGTCTTTTTTGAAATGAAATGGTTTAAAGATTCGGACGAATTCGTCGTGTTCAATTTCGTCGATACTGTAAGGGAGGTTTTTTGAAAGTGAGTATATCCCCTGTGCCTCCTGATTCTGGCGGAGTTCGTCAGAACCGAATAGGTTCTTGACATTTTGTTTGTAAGCTTTTATTCCCTCTGTGTCGAGGCTCAAAAAGGTTCTATTCTCCTCGATGCAGCCCTCCTTTAGACCGTTATAATCATCACCCAGATTATCTCGCCAGCTTTTGATATTGTTCTTAATTCTTGATTGGTGAAAGTTCCACGCGGATTCACGCTCGGCCGAAAGCTGATACCCGTTAAATTCCGACTCGTTCTCAAGGCGAAACGACTCGTAGTTGAACAGCACAATGTTCGATCGCTGGACACCTACGACTTCGACCTGTTGACGTTCGATTGCCTCAAGTAAATGGCTCTTACCTGACCCATTTACGCCCGTCAAAACGGTGAAGTCAGGAAGGTCGACCCCTTCGAATTGATCAATCGAAAGATATTGATTTATAAATTCTAAGCGCATATGAATTTTGCATCAGAAGGACAATCCGTGTGTTCTTATACAAAAAAGGCTTCGCCCATTTCTGAACAAAGCCTCTCGATTTACAAACAGTTAAACTTCAACTTGCTCGCAAGGTGAGAGCCTTGCGTCCTTAGATTACATACCCATGCCCATGCCGCCCATGCCGCCGCCGGGCATGCCCATGCCTTCGCCTTTTTCTTCGGGGGCGTCGGCGATCATGGCTTCGGTGGTTAGCATTAGGCCGGCGATGCTCGCGGCATTTTGCAATGCAGTGCGAGTGACCTTGGCGGGGTCGATGACGCCGGCGGCTACGAGGTCTTCGTATTTTTCGGTGGCGGCGTTGAAGCCAAAGTGCTCTTTGCCTTCGATGACCTTGCCTACGACGACCGCCCCTTCCATACCGGCGTTTTGCGCGATCTGGCGGAGCGGTTCTTCGAGAGCGCGTTTGACGATGTTAACGCCGATCTGCTCGTCAGCATCTTCCGACTCGGTCTTGAAGTCGTTGAGGACCTTGCCGGCACGAACAAGAGCTACGCCGCCGCCGGCGACGATGCCTTCTTCGACCGCGGCACGGGTTGCGTGCATCGCGTCTTCAACACGGGCCTTCTTTTCCTTCATCTCGGTTTCGGTCGCGGCACCGACCTTGATCACGGCAACACCGCCGACCAATTTGGCCAGACGCTCCTGCAGTTTTTCGCGGTCGTAGTCGCTGGTGGTGTCTTCGATCTGGTTGCGGATCGTTTTGATGCGTCCGTCGATCGCGTCACCGGCACCGTTGCCTTCGACGATGGTCGTGTTGTCCTTGTCGATGGTCACCTTTTTGGCTTTGCCGAGGTCTTCGATGGTCAGCGTCTCGAGCTTGATGCCGAGGTCTTCGCTGATGACCTTGCCGCCCGTGAGGACCGCGATGTCTTCGAGCATTGCCTTGCGGCGGTCGCCGAAGCCGGGAGCTTTTACGGCTGCTACATTGAGCGTGCCACGCAGTTTATTAACAACCAGCGTTGCAAGAGCTTCGCCTTCGACGTCTTCGGCGATGATCAGCAGCGGGCGGCCCATTTTGGCTACCTGCTCGAGGATCGGCAGAAGGTCGCGCATGTTCGAGATTTTCTTTTCGTTGATGAGGATGAACGGCTCGTCGAGAGCGGCTTCCATTCTATCGGGGTCGGTGACGAAATAGGGCGAGAGATAGCCGCGGTCGAACTGCATTCCTTCCACGACTTCGAGGCTGGTGTCCATCGTCTTCGATTCTTCAACCGTGATGACGCCGTCCTTGCCGACCTTGTCCATCGCTTCGGCAATGATCTTGCCGATGGTGGAATCGCCGTTGGCCGAAACCGTACCGACCTGGGCGATCATGTCACCTGAAACCGGCTTTGAGAGTTTGGCGACTTCGGCAACAACCGCGCCGACTGCTTTTTCAATGCCGCGTTTGAGGGCCATCGGGTTGGCACCGGCGGCCACCGTGCGGACGCCTTCCTTGAAGATCGCCTGGGCCAAAACCGTAGCGGTCGTGGTGCCGTCGCCGGCTACGTCCGATGTTTTGCTGGCCACTTCGCGGACCATCTGGGCACCCATGTTTTCGAGGGTGTCTTTTAATTCGATCTCTTTAGCGACGGTCACGCCGTCCTTGGTAATGGTCGGCGAGCCGAATTTTTTGTCGATAACGACGTTGCGGCCTTTCGGGCCAAGCGTAACTTTAACCGCATCCGCAAGCTGGTTTACACCGCGCAGAATAGCGGAACGTGATTCTTCTCCGTGAACTACTTGTTTTGCCATGATGTTTCTAATCTCCTGAACTGTTTAGAGTTCAAACTTTAGTTTGTGTTTAACGTTGAGCATTACGCCCTTACTAACGTGCGGGCTTCTGCATTAAGATTTTCGCCCTCACTCACGCTCGGGCTTCTGCATAAGAGGCACGCCTCAAGCGTGAACTCTGAACTATTTCGCGGCTTCGCCGGCTCTGGAAATCACGCCTAGGATCTCGTCTTCGCGCATGATTAGATATTCCTCGCCGTCGAGCTTGATCTCGCTGCCGCTGTATTTGCCGAACAGAACGCGGTCGCCTTTCTTGACGTCGAGCGACTGGCGGGTGCCGTCTTCTTTATACTTGCCGTCGCCGGCGGCGATCACTTCGCCTTCCTGCGGTTTTTCCTTGGCCGAGTCCGGGATAAAAAGCCCGCCCGCCGTTTTTTCGGTCGAATCTTCGATCCGCTTGATGATCACGCGGTCGTGTAGTGGTGTAATGTTTGTTGCCATTTCTGGTTACTCCTTTTCTGAATTAAATAAAAAGACTAAAATGAGACACAGGTCACGTCTGAAAACGCTATCTTAGCACTCGTGACATATGAGTGCCAGTATAGGTAAACGGGGTTTAACTGTCAAGCCTGTAACGAAAATTTAAGAAAAGTTGATAATGATATTATCAAGTTCGAGTTTGGGTGATTCCTCTTCTTTCCTCTTATTCTTCTTTTTCTGTGGTCAGGATTTAAGAAATAACCACTAAAGAAGACGAACAAGAAGAAAGAAAGGAACAGGGCGAGTGACGTGTTAGCTTCGAAACCGCATGAACGCTCCTGACGGTAGTGCTTCTGCCCGAATTTACCAATTATGCGACTGTCCGAAATCAATATTTATCCGGTTAAGTCGCTGAAAGGAATTGGCTTAAGTGCATCGATAGTCGAGAAGCGTGGGTTGCGGTTCGATCGGCGCTGGATGTTGACGGATTTGGACGGGATGTTCTTTACCCAGCGTGAGACGCCGAAGATGGCGACTGTCGAGGTCGCCGTTTCGGATGAGGGGTTGACGGTTTCGGCTCCGGGCGTTGAGACGATCGCGATTCCGCCCATGCCTGACCAGGGAAGTCGACGGACGCTAACCGTCTGGCAGAGTGTCGTCGATGCGATCACATACGATGGCTATGTCAGCGAGTGGTTCAGCGATGCTCTTGAGCGAAAATGTCAGCTTGTGGTCATGCCTGAAACGTCGCAGCGGCATGTAAGTGAACTGTTTGATACCGGCGACGACATCGTCAGTTTTGCCGACGGCTATCCGCTGCTCCTGATCGGGCAGGCATCGCTGAACGACCTTAACGAGCGATTGGCCGAAAAATATCACGACGACGAATACGGCGAGCATCTGCCGTTGCCGATGAACCGTTTCAGGCCGAACGTGGTCGTCGAGGGCGGCGAGCCGTTTGCGGAAGACCACTGGGCGAAGATCAGAATAGGCGACGGAATATTTCGCGTGGTAAAGCCCTGCGCGCGATGCGTGATCACGACGGTCGATCAAACCCGCGGCGAATTCGACGGCCAGGAACCTCTTAAAATGCTGGCTTCATATCGGCTGGCGAAGGACGTGATGCCCGACAGACTTGAAACATTCGGTCTAAATTCCACCGCCGTTCTATTTGGCCAAAATCTTATTCCTGAAACTCCCGGCGTAACGATCCGCGTCGGCGACAAGGTCGAGATAAACTAAATAAAAACAAATCGGGAAACTTGCAGCAAAAATTCACGATACTTTTTACGAGTAACCTAAATT
>JABFSB010000311.1 GCA_013140875.1 Acidobacteriota bacterium | reverse complement strand
AAAGGCAGTGGCATACCCTTTGCGCGTAAGTGTCTTATCCCACTTAGCAAATGTATGGTTTTACGACACTGTAGGGAGAAATGACAACCGCGGGTAATCAAATAACCAGCTTAAAGGAGAAAAAGAATGTCAGAACAAGCAACAAAACCTCAGGAACAGAAAGTAAATTCGGAAACCGGCACGGTAAAACTGCACCGTGTGTTCGCGTCAAAACCCGAGAAGGTCTTTCGGGCGTTTACGACGGCCGATGCGATGGCGCGTTGGCTGCCGCCGGACGGATATACCTGCTCGGTCGAACACCTCGACGCAAAGGTCGGCGGCACGTACAAAATGTCGTTTACTAATTTTACGACCGAAAAGTCGCACGCGTTCGGCGGGAAATATGTCGAGCTTGTTCCGAACGAGTTAATAAAATACACGGACAGCTTTGACGACCCGAACTTGCCCGGCGAAATGACGACGACCGTCAACCTTAAAGAAGTATCGGTCGGCACCGAGGTCAGTATCACTCAGGAAGGCATTCCCGCCGCGATCCCGGCCGAGATGTGTTATATCGGCTGGCAGCAATCTCTTACATATCTTGGCAAACTAGTCGAGCCGGATATTAAAGACGACATGTAAAGAAGTTCGTGATTAGTTGGAATATTCGAGTCGCGAGTCTGATCGTGCGGGCGGCCGGCGTATGTCGCCGTTTAGCTACATTTCCAGAATCGACTCCGGTTGGGTCGGTGATAGCTGATAGGTATAGTCCGGTGCGCGTCGTTTGGCACGGTACATTTCGGTGTCGGCGTGGCGGAGCAGTTCGGTGAGACCGGTTCCATTTTGCGGATAAAATGCGGTGCCGATGCTTAGTTCGGCGATCAATTCCGTTTCGCCGACCTTGAACGGACGACTCACATTCTCAAGGACGCGCGATATGACGAGCCCAATTCCGTCTTCGGTGCAGCCGTGGAGGAGAATGACAAACTCGTCGCCGCCAAGCCGGGCCAAAATGTCCGGTTTGCGTAGAGTTGAGGCGACGCGGGCCGCAACATACTTCAAAAGCTCGTCGCCGACGTCGTGGCCGAATGAATCGTTTACCGATTTGAACTTGTTGAGGTCGAAATACAAGATCCCGAAGCCTTCGCCCTTTTCCTTCGACGATTCGACCGCCCGCTCGACCTCTTCCTGAAATTTTCTACGATTCGCAACCCGCGTAAGCGAATCGTGAAAGGCCATCGCTTCAAGCGTCATTTGGTGCTGATAGCGGTCGGTAATGTTTCGAATGGTGATAATGCGTCCGCCGGATTCGTTTATCGCAATGCCGGCGATTGGGGTCGAATCGATCTGCAAAATTTGTCTAACGCCCGACAGATCGACTTCGATAGTTCCGAGATCTTCAGGGTTCCGGTCATAAAGCTCGATTGCCTCGGGCCAGGCGGCAAAAACGGTTCGAACGTGCCTGCCTACGATCTGAGACGAAGATCTGCCCGTTTCCCGGGCCGCGGCGGGGTTGATGTCGTGAATCATATCGTTTCTGTCCAAAATAAGTACACCGTCACGAATCGTCTTAAAGACCGTCTCGAATGCGATCGGATTACCGTCAAGAAACTGAAGGCGAAAGATCGCGTATGAAACGATCGAGAAAAATACCGGAAAGCTATAGGGCGTCAGCTTCCCGACAATTCCAAAAATGCTAAGCACGTTGACCAGCAACGGAATAGAATAGGACGCGACCAGCAAGATCATCTGCCGGCGAAACCGCCTGGACGAACCGCTCAACCCGACCAGCAGCGTAAAGAAACACGCGGCCATCAGACCGTATGAATATGGTGTGTGGATCGACCAAAAGTAGATCCCGTAATCGGTCCGTACCGAGCCGTCGCCCGGAACGACCGCCGAAAAGAATAAATGATGCCAGGAGTTTGTCAGCAGCATCGTAAATGAGATCACGGGCACCAGACACAGCAGCATGATCGAGCGCGGCCTGGGCCAGCGTCCACAATATTGAAGCGTAAACATCAATAGCGACACGGGCAAAAATGCCGCCCCCAGATATTTCAAACATTCACCGAACCACTGTATCGAAAACAGATTGGTGTTTCGAACGAAAAGCTCGCCCACCATCCAAAAAACCGACAAAAAGCACGACGCGGAAAACCAGCGGTTACCGCGCGTCCGCATATGCCGCCAGGCGTAAACGCTGATCACCGCCGACAAAATGATCGCGGCGGAAAGATAAAGGTTTCCAAGTTGCAGGTAAAAGGAATTCAAATGCTCTTAAGATAGACCGGTGGCGTAGTTTTGAGTGAGGACTTCTATTATATCCAATTGATACAACAAATTACAACGATTTTATTTTGGCCGTAATCCGTCTTTCTGGTATCAAAATGAGACCTCGGAAACAGAGGAATAAAAAGAGGAAACAGTTAAACGATCTGCATTATCTCGTCGAGGGGTTTTCGGTCGATGTCGGGCACCTTTGCATCGGCGGCGGGATAGCCGACTGGTATCAGGACGAATGGCACTTCGTTTTTCGGTCGTCCGAGAATCTCCTGAAGAAATTTCATTGGCGAAGGAGTATGCGTCAGCGTGGCAAGGCCCATGTTGTGAAGCGCGGCCAGCAGCATGCCGACGGCGATGCCGACCGATTCCTGCGAGTAGTATGTCGGCTCGGTCTCGCCGTCATCGGTTATCGAATTGATGCGAAAAACGACTATCAAATAAGGCGCGATCTCGAGAAAGGGCTTGTGTTCGTCCGTGCCGAGAACGGCAAGCCGTCGAAGCCATTTTTCGCTCATCCGGCCGTGATAGCTTTCATACTCTTCCTTTTCCGCCGCTTCACGGATACTGGCCTTGATGGCCGGATCTTTAACGACGACAAAACGCCAGGGCTGCATATTCGCACCTGACGGAGCCGTCCCCACGGTTTCGATCGCTTTCTCGATCAGCTCGATCGGTACCTCGGCGTCGGAATAATCGCGGACGGTGCGGCGCCGCCGTAGAAGTTGAAAGAACGCTTCGGAACGCTCAATACGTTCGGCTTCGGTAAGGGAATGAAAATCGAGATCGATAAACCTGGGTTCCGGAAATAGCATCGCTGTCATTTTATTAACTTTTGGAAAAAATTGGCGGCAGCCGGATCGGCGGCGTTAGCCTAATCGTTTTGTCCAATCGACGAGGTTCCGCACCAGATCGCGGATAAAGCCGCGTGTAGCTTCGTCGGTCAGATTACCGTCCTTATCGAACTTATTGCTTGCGCCGCCGATCATCACTTCGGGCTTGTTGATAGGAAACATATTCAAAAACACCATGATCTGACGCAAATGATACTGCATCCGCACCGTGCCGAATATTCCGGGCGAGGCACCCATGATCGCCGCCGGTTTGCCTTCCCAGGCACTGTCGCCGTAGGGCCGCGATGCCCAGTCGATGGCATTTTTCAAAACACCGGGCACCGAGTAATTGTATTCGGGCGACGAGAAAAGTATCGCGTCCGCCTCGCGGATTTTGCGTTTGAACTCGACAACCTTTTCCGGCGGCTCCTGGTCCTGGACGAATTCTGTCAGTCCGGCGATGCTGAATATCTCGAGCTCGGCGTCGGCTGGTACCAGTTCAGCAGCCGCCCGCAGAGCGGCAGCGTTGTATGAGCCTTCACGAAGGCTGCCGCAAATACCAAGTATCTTTATTTTGTCTCCCATCTTTACGTATGTCCTCCACCTTTTTTCTGTCAGCCGTCAAATTCTAAAACATGGAATTATCGTTTGCGGATGTTTCGGGAATCTCTTGCAGAACATCCCAGTGCTCGACGATCTTGCCGTCATCGTCCAACCGGAAAATGTCGATCCCGGCCCAATCGCCCGAACCTTCCCACGTTTGGTAACAATGCAGCACGACGTAATTTCCTTCGGCGATAACACGTTTGAATTCCACGTGTTTAACCGGATACTCACGCCGCATGCGTTCAAAATATTCGATAAAAGCTTCTTTACCGTTCGCAACCATCGGATTGTGCTGGATATAAACGGCACCCGTAAATTTTTCAATCGCCTCACGCGGCTTTGCCTGATTGAACATCAGATCGTAGAAGGCCGTTACGGTTTTTTTGTTCTGTTCGAGATCGCTCATAGATTTTAGGGCTAGCCGACCCGCACCGAAAGCATCGATATCGATCCTCCGTCGAAACCCTCGACGGGAAAGCTCACCTTATCGCCCGGCCGCTGAAGAGCAAGCACATAAAGCAACGGCAGGAAATGGTCCGGCGTCGGAGCTGAAAGAAGCGCGTCTTTACCCATAAGCTCATAATTTGCAAGCGGTTTGGGGTCATTGGCAAGCATCAGCGAGCGAGCTTCCTGCTCGAAGCGAAGTGCCCAATCAAAAGGCTCGGGCGTCTCTTTGCCCCAGGAGTAAGAATGCAGATTGTGAACAAGATTTCCGCTGCCGATGACCAGAACGCCTTCGTCCCGAAGCGGTGCAAGCTGTTTCGCAAATTCGTAATGCCACTCCGATGGCTTTGTCTCGTCTATCGAAAGCTGAACAACCGGAATATCCGCTTCAGGAAACACATGGCAAAGTACCGACCACGTTCCGTGGTCCAGGCCCCACCGCACCGTGTCCAAAATCACTTCGCCGTCGAGAAGTTCAATCAACCGCTCGGCTAATTCGGGTGAACCAGATGCCGGATACTGAAACTCGAATAACTCCTTCGGGAAACCGCCGAAATCATGGATCGTTCTCGGCCGCTCCATCGCCGTCACGCCGACCGCCGGGACATACCAATGCGCCGAAACGCACAGCACTGCCTTCGGCTTCGGAATCGAACGCCCGATCTGCGTCCACACGCGAGTGTAAACATTGTCCGCAAGCGCGTTCATCGGATTTCCGTGACCGAAAAATATAGCCGGCATCGGTTGGCTCATATCTCGCATTATGTCATAGCATAACGATTCGGAGAGTTTGTTTCGAGGCTTACTTACAAGTAGGATTATCAAAAAATCCTGTCGATAAGCTTATGAGATCAAAATTGTTTGCCGCTGCCAGTCTTTTCTGTTTTTTATTTCCGTCGTTTGTTCCCGCCCAGGAGCCGGTCGATGCTGCGATCAATGCAAAGATTCGCGATGAAGGGCTGAATCGTTCTCGGGTTCTCAAAACCTTTTCGTATTTTACCGACGTAATCGGCCCGCGTCTGACCGGCGGGACGGCTGTAAAGGCAGCGGATGATTATGCGTTAGCCCTGCTGAGGGATTGGGGTTTGAGCGATCCGCGGCTTGAGGCATGGGATTTTGGCCGCGGATGGGAACTCGAAAAATCTACCATCGAGATGGTCGAGCCGCGATATATGCCGCTCATCGGATATCCCGAAGCATGGTCGGCATCGACTGCGGGTGAAATTACGGCAACTCCCGTTTTCCTCGGCAACAAATCTCAGGCCGAAATTGAAAAGATGAAGGGCCAGCTTAAAGGTGCGATCGTCATGAGCCAGCCGATACAGGATTCGTTCGAACGCATCGACCGGCCGCAGCCGACGCTGTCGGACACGCCTGTCGCTATCGGACAACCGCGTCCGCCGCAAGGTTCGTCGCCTTTCATCACGCCGACAGCGATGAACAAGGCAATTTTCGACACCGGTGCCGGAGTAATTCTGCGGCCAAATCGCGGCGAGCACGGTACGCTTTTCATTCTCGGTCGCGACAACGGCGAAGCTGCGATGCCGAGCATTATCTTGAGCGCCGAGCATTACAACATGATCGCGCGGATGATAGAGCTCGGCGTTAAGGTAAAGCTCCGCGTCAACGTTCGGACAAAATTTTTGACCGACGACAAAAACGGCTACAATGTGCTTGCCGAGTTACCCGGAACCGACTTGAAGGACGAGATTGTGATGATCGGCGCCCATCTCGATTCGTGGCACTCCGCGACCGGTGCGGCGGACAACGCAGACGGCTCGGCCGCGGCTCTCGAAGCAATGCGCATTTTGAAAGCTATCGGAGCAAAGCCGCGCCGGACGATTCGCGTTGCTATTTGGAGCGGCGAAGAAGAAGGCTTGCTCGGCTCAAACAAATGGGTGCAGAAAAACCTCTCGGGTGATGAAAATAAAGCCGCCCGCGAAAAATTCGACGTATATTTTAATCAGGATCCAGGCAGCGGTCCGATCTATGGCTGGTATCTCGAAAACAATGCGGCGGCAAAGCCGATCTTCGACGCATGGCTCGAACCATTCAAGGACCTCGGTGCCCGCAAAAACATTTTACAGCCGATCGGAAACACGGACCATGTCTCATTCAATCGGGCGGGCGTTCTCGGATTCAATGCTGTCCAGGATTATGATCTTTACGATACGCGCGTCCATCACACGAACATGGATACATACGAGCGGGTAAAGGAACAGGACCTCAAACAAAGCGCCATCGTCCTTGCATCATTTGCTTATCACGCGGCGATGCGGACAGAAAAGATACCCGTCGGAGTTGCCAAATAAACTGAAAAAAAAAGGCTTCGATTTGAACTATTCAATATTAGATCACAAGCGTCTGTATCGAGCGCGGCTCGCACGTCACTTCGGCGGCGTTGCCCGCCAGCCATAAAAGGTAGTCCACTTTCTTTTCGCCCTTGTTCATTACGACCACGGATATCTTTCCATCGGGGTTGATAAACGCGGTCGATATCAATGAGCTTCTGCTTGGCGAGCTTGCAATTCTCTTTGCACCGGGGCGGATGAATTTTGAAAAATGGCCGATGTAGTAATAAGAATTTACATAGGTCACCTCGCCGCTTTTTGTATCCGCATGCACCGGAGCAAAACAGAAGTTACCGACGTGGTTCGGCCCGCCGGTTTCGTCGAGCAGGATATTCCAATCGGTCCAGCCGACCGTGCCGTTATTGAAATCGTTGATCATTGAGCGGCCGTAAAGCTCACCATGTGTCCAATCCTTCACCTTCGCCGGGTTGTATGAATCGGCACAGCCTTCGGTAAAGAGCAAGTGTTTATCGGGATACGTTTCGTGGACGAGCTTCACATTGTCGAACATCATATCGCCGCCGCTCCACGGTTCGTACCAATGATAGCCGATGCCCCACGCAAATTTTGCCGCTTCGGGATCGCCGAGAATCGTGTTCACACGTTGATAGATCAGATCGCGATTGTGGTCCCACACTATTATCTTTTTGTCGGCCAGGCCGGCCCGTTTCATTTCCGGGCCGAGGTGATTTTTAAGAAAGTCGCGCTCGGCTTCGGCGGTGTAGATGCACGATTCCCACGTCTGCGTCGCCATCGGCTCGTTTTGGATCGTGACGCCCCAAATCGGAATTCCCTCACTCGCGTAAGCCTTGATAAACTTCGTAAAATATTTGGCCCAGACAGCATAAAATTCGGGCCTCAATTTTCCGCCGCGGAGCATATTGTTATTGTCCTTCATAAAAGCCGGCGGGCTCCACGGGCTGGCGAAAATGTCCAGCTTTCCACCGGCTGCGGCCATTGCCTGCTTTATCAATGGAATTCGAAACTGCCGGTCGTGCTCGACGCTGAAAGATGTTAGCTCCTTGTCGCCCTCCTTGACGTACGTGTAGCTTCCGCTGGAAAAATCGCAGCTGTGAATATTCGTCCGGGCGAGCGTGTATCCGATGCCGTCTTTCGGATCGTAATAGGCCTTCACGATCTCGGCCTGTTTTTGTTTGGGCAGCTTATAAAATGTCTCGGCCGATGCATCGGTTATCGCACCGCCGATTCCCAAAAAGGTTTGAAACGTTCTCGCCGGATCGACAAAAACACAGGTCTGGGATTCAAGCGGCTGTGCCGACGGCTTAAAAGCGAGTGTCCCCGTTTTTGCAAGCCTTAGCTCGCTGTCCTTCGCCGTCGTGTAAACGGTTGCCTCGCGGCCCGCAACCGAAAACGGCATCGCCGCCTTTGACCCACGCGCCGCTTGCCCCGCCGCCGGCTGAACCGCCTTCCCCAACAAAACGGCCGATGTCGAAGCGGCCAAAAACGTTCGTCGATCGATTTTCATATTACTTAGATATTTACGATTAAATTTACGATTCGCCGCCTTAAATCCTACTTATTATGTAAGCATCCCTTAAAATAGTACCAGACAAGAGGAGAGTTTCCGGTCAGAATAGGAA